>JALSHG010000023.1 GCA_026982355.1 Thermodesulfovibrio sp. | reverse complement strand
CCGCCCCCACGAACCTGCCGATGGTGAGCCTGGAGGTCGACGGCTCAACAGGGGATATCTATGCCGTGGGTGTTGCCGGACTGATATACGGCCTGAGGAACAATCTGCTGGACGGAGAGGAGGTAAGGTAGAATGACAGTCGACAGAAAACTTTCGCGAAGGGATTTACTTAAGATATCCGCTGCCGGGGCCGCCGGGGCGTGCGCACTCGGCAGCAGCATCCCGGCCCTTGCAGCGGGGAAATTCCCCGAGGCGCGCGCAGCCGAATTCGTCGAGCTGCCCCCGAAAAACGCAGAGAAATACTTTACATCGTGCCGTTACTGCCACGTACAGTGCGGTTACGAGGTCTTTGTCTGGCGCAGAGGCACGGGCCGCAAACCCGAAAGGGAAAAATTCTACCCGGTGGAAAAGATGAGGGGGGACTGGCCGAATCCGGTTTTCACCGTGGATGCCAGGAAGGACGGCAGGGATGTCAGGATCATGATCCTGCCGGACCACAAGGACGTGGCAAGCAAATCAAACTATTCGGTCAGGGGCGCGTTCAATGCGCACAGCATCTATTCGGAAAAACTTCCGACCAGAATCCGCCTCATGAAACCCATGATCCGCAGAAACGGCAAGGGAAGCCCCCTGGTTGAGGTGTCGTGGGATGAGGCAATCGGATTTACGGCTGACAGGTTCCAGAGGATCATCGACAGACACGGCCCGGATGCAATCGCCGGGATTTACGGTGACTGGGGCTACCTTCAGGGCACCTATGCATTTCTGAAATGGCTCTTTCAGGGGATCAAGTCAGCCTCGCTTTGCGGCAACGGGTACCTGTTCTGGGGCAGTGAGCTGTGGGGCTATGCAGATGTGACCGGCAGCGGCTCCACATCTCATGACGTAACAGACTATGACACCACGAAATGCATATTTCTCATGGGCAAAAACCTCAAGGATACCGGTTCGTCATGGTACTACCGCGCCCTGACAGCCGGCGGCCTCAACAACGGCGACATCAAGCTGATTGTAGCCGACCCTGTCAGGACATCAATGGCACGGGACGCCGAGCGCACCGGAGGCCTCTTCCTGCAGGTAAGGCCCGGCTCCGATGCAATCCTGTCGATGTCGATCATGCATGTGATTGTCAGAAACGGCTGGTATGACAGGGAGTTTGTGTCAAAGTATACCACGGGGTTTGATACACTGAAAAAGACGGTATTGAAGAGCAGGTTCTCCCCTGAGAACGCCTCGAGGGTCACGGGAGTGCCGCCGGACAAGATCAGGGCTGCCGCGGAAATGCTGGCCAGATACAGGGGACGGACCATGTTCCAGTTCTGGATGGGGATCATCAAGCAGGTGACCGGATGGGAAAACCAGGTGGCCTTTGCCTCACTGGCCTGCATCCTCGGCAATGCCGGCAAAAAAGGCGCCTGCATCTCCAGGGGCGGCGGGCATCCGTGGGGCACGTTTGCAGGCACTGCACCGCCGAAAGGCAAGGAAGCCAGTTCCATGAGGAGCGTGCTCGACAAGCTCGAAAAAGGGGAGATACACGCCATCTGGGCCTATATCAACAATGTTTACATACAGCTTCCCAACCTGAACAAGTTCATCCCCATGTACAACAGGACGTTCCTTGTGGTTAATGAGATTTATCCGACCGACACGACAAGGGCGGCCGACGTGGTCTTTCCGGCGGCGACCTGGGGCGAGTGGAACACCGTCCAGGCGAGCGAAGACCGCAGGCTTCATCTCCAGCAGAAATTCATGGACCCCCCGGGTGATACGCGGCCCGACTGGTGGGTGGTCGCACAACTGGCCGGGCGCATGGGGCTCAAGGGGTTTGACTGGAAGGACGAGATCGAGATTTATGACGAGGTGAGGGTGCAGACAAAGGGCGCCTACCACGGCGATATCTCGGAGATAAGCTGGGATGATCTTCTGAGGGCGGGCTCCTCGGGCATAAAGTTCCCGGTGGTGAACGGCAGGACCGTTACGAGGCTCCATTCCCGGGATACCGAGCGGATAATGGGCCGGCGCTTTGCGCACAAGGACGGCAGGGCGCACCTTGAGCATGTCGGGAAACTGGCCCGTTTCGACCCGTACAACTATCCGCTCAGGGATAAACTCACCGACGAATACCCGCTCTGGAACACCCACGGCCGCGCCAATGAGATATGGAACACGGGGTACAATGTATACAGCAACGGCCTGGACAGGCCCCTGGTGCCTGCCTTGTGGGAAAGGGTGTCCGAGCAGATTGTAAACATCAATCCGAAAGACGCGCGGCTCCGCGGAATCAAGAGCGGCGACAGGGTGATAATCACTTCCCGGCAGGGCAGTCTCAGGGCCGTGGCCAGGGTCAGCGACGCCACGGCTCCGGGGGTAACGTCCATCTGGTCCCATTACCCGAGGCGGGAGTCCACCCCCAACCTGATAACCAGCGAGCGGACGGATAAAAAGCTGGCCGTGTGGGACAAGCCCGTGCCCGTCAATATCAGGAAGGCCTGAAATCCCCCCGTCCCGTCAACGCCCCCTCCCCCCGCAGGAGGGGGTAAGGGGGGAGGGGGCCTTCTATACGCCCTGTCAGACAACCTTACAGTGGCATAACACACCGCCGGACTCCCCCCTGCCGGCTTATGCAATATTAAGGTTAACCTTATCCCTTCGCAGCAGCCTGTATGTCCAGACCTTCACAAAGTCGTTGATTATAAACCATGCAAACGCGTATCCCCATACCAGCAGGGCATATCTCCAGCCTATGGGGGAGACAAACCATCCGTATACCACGAACATGGTTGCAAGGATTTTTGTCACAACAGCGGCCCAGAGCAATACGGGGGCAGGATAAGGTCTCTGCCAGAAACGCTTCTCGGTGCGGGTGATGAATATCGTCAGATGCCCGGCCACGGCCAGCTTCAGGAATATAAAGCTCTGGACAACCGGGGCCGAAAGGCGCATGTATTCCTCGGCTATGTAAAATATTCCGAAACTCGAAATCACTCCAAGCACCCCGAGGACTGTGGATATGCCCATCACTTCCACCATATTCCACCTCACGGGCCTGTTGTCCACCTTTGTATTGTCATAGGCTATTGCAAGTATCGGCAGGTCGTTCAGAAAGGCCAGGATGATGATCATTATCGCCGTAACCGGATAGAAATTGAATATGACGATCGAGGCCGTCATGAAGAGGATGACCCTGATGGTCTCGGCTATCCTGTAAACGCTGTAGCTCTTCATTCTCTCGAATGTGACCCTTGCGCCCTTTATGGCGTCAATGATCACGCACAGCCCCGGGGCCAGCAGTACGAGGTCGGCCGCAGCCCTTGCCGCATCCGTGGCCCCCGAGACCGCTATGCCGGCATCCGCCTTTTTCAATGCCGGCGCGTCATTGACGCCGTCGCCCGTCATCCCGACGATGTGTCCGGCCTTCCGGAGCTTGTCGACAATCAGGTATTTGTCCTCTGGAAATACCTGGGCGAAACCGTCGCTGTTTTCTATCACCTCTATGATCTCGGATTCATGTCTCTTTACATAGCCCTTGGGAAGCTCTATCTTCTCAAACTCCTTTTCGATACGCTTCACTATCCCCTTTGCAAACTGTTCCGCATCTTCCGCGGATACCCCGGCGGAGAGTTTTTCATATATCGCCTTTGCGAGTATCTCCCCCAATATCACAAGTTCTTTGTTGCTCGCCCCCTTGAGCTCCCTGGCATCCGCAATATTCTCCCCGATACCCAGGATACCGGCTATATGCCTGGCTATGGCTACATTGTCGCCTGTGACCATCTTGATCTCCAGGCCGAGTTTCCTTGCCTCTCCTATGATTTCTTTCGAGTCCTCCCTGGGCGGATCAAAGAGCGGGACCAGGCCTGTAAAGTCAAAGTGTTTATCACCGGGCTGTTTTACAGCAACTCCCAGCGTCCTGAAACCTTTGGCCGCAAGCTCCTCCACCTTGTCTGAGATTTCCCGCCTGGCTGTCAGGCCGCCGCACAGATCCAGTATCACCTGAGATGCGCCCTTGGTGACCATGAGAGTTTTATCGCCTGACTTCACGGTCGCTTCCGTCCTCTTGCCCACAGGGTCAAAGGGTTTGAAATTCACTTGATGATACCGTTTCAGCTCCCCGGCCTTTCCGGTTTTCTGCAGATACTCGAATATGGGTGTCTCTATGGGGTCCATGTTCTCTTCCCGTGAAGAGAGGGCTGCATAGAGCATAAGCTCTTCAACAGTGTGCCCGTTGAAGGCCACAGGGTCCGACACGGTCATCCTGTTCCGTGTCAGTGTCCCGGTCTTGTCAGAACACAAGACATCGACCCCGGCCAGTTCCTCTATGGCGACAAGGCGGCTTACGATCGCCTGTTTCCTGGCCAGGTTCATGGCCCCGACGGCCATTGTCACGGACAGCACGGCGGGCAGGGCCACGGGGATTGCGGCCACGGTCAGGACAAGAGTGAAGCGCAGTATCTCTATCATGTTCTCATGCCGGAACATGGCTGTGATCAGGATAACAGCGGCAAGGAATATGGTGAGGTAAATAAGGTAGTTGCCTATATGAATCACGGCCTTCTGAAAATGGCTCTTTTCCTCCCTCTGCGCCCTGGCGACAAGAGCGACCGTCTTTCCGAAAAAGGTGTTCAGCGCCGTGTTGACGACCACCGCCGTCATCTCCCCCTGTTTTACCACGGAGTTGGAATACGCTATATCCCCCGCGCCCTTGGTGACGGGCAGCGACTCGCCGGTCAGCGCGGACTGGTCGGCCTGGATGAAACCGCCTTCGATGAGCCTCAGGTCCGCGGGGATGAGGTCCCCTATTTTTATCTTGATGATGTCCCCGGGGACGAGTTCCCTTGCCTCTATTGTCCGGAACACGCCGTCCCGCAGCACGAGAGCGTTTTTGGCCAGTTTTTCCTTCAATACCTTCAGGGCGCTCAATGCCTTTGACTCCTGCCAGAAGTCTATGAAGGCGTTGGTGAAGAGCAGGATCATTATGATTATGAAATCATCCCACCTGCTGACGACTGCGGAAAGCAGGGCCGCAACCTCTATCATACCGGGGATGGGGCCCCAGAAGCGCCTGAATATCCGGTGGAATACAGTCTCTTCTTTTTCGGGGATCTCGTTATAGCCGTATTCGGCGAGCCTCTTTTGAGCCTCGGTGCGTGACAGTCCCCTGTCCTTCGCAGCATGCAGGGTCTCAAGTGTTTTTTCTACAGACAGTTTCCTGTAATCATCCGTCTCCATTGCCGTCACCGCCTCCTTGCATTTAACCTTACAGTGGCATAAAATACCGCCTGCATCCCACACTTCCCCGCAGGGACAACCGTTATGGTTTGATTGTTATGTAAATATACCCGCCTTCCCTGTAGACAAGCAGAAGCACGCTGTCCCCGGACCCTATCCTGGAGACCGTTTTTTCATAGTCCGAAATGTTCTCTATGGGTTTCCTGTTTATCTCCATGATCACGTCATTGCGCCTCACTGCCGGGAAGGCCGGGCTGTCCATTTCTATATTCGTGACGACAACGCCCTTTACCTTTTGCGGTATGCCGAGGCTGCTCCTGATCCCTGCATCGAGGTCCTGAACATGGACCCCTTTCATTACATTCCTGTATTCGCTCTTTGCAGCGGCCACAGCCTCTTCAGAGAGTCTGCCGATCGTGACGGTCAGCACCTCTTCCCTGCCGTCCCTTATGACCTTTACCCTGACCCTGGTTTCAGGCGGCGTTGCAGCCACCATGTTCCTCAGAGCGGTTGAACTGTCCACGGGCCTGGAGTCGAATTCTATTATCAGGTCCCCGCGCCTGAAGCCGGCCTTTGCAGCAGGGCTGTCCTCAACCACGTCCGTAACAAGGGCGCCCTTTTCCCGGCTTATGCCGAACTGCTTTGCTATATCGGGGGTCATGTTCTGTATGGTGACCCCGAGCCAGCCGCGTATGACCTTGCCGTGTTTTATGATGCTGTCCATAACCGATTTCGCCATGTTCGAGGGGATGGCAAAGCCTATGCCCATGTATCCGCCGCTTTTCGACAGGATCGCGGTGTTTATCCCTATGAGCTCTCCTTTTGTATTTACGAGGGCGCCGCCCGAGTTGCCGGGATTGATTGCCGCGTCCGTCTGTATGAAATTCTCGTAATCCTCGATCCCCACATTCGACCTGCGCAGCGCGCTCACTATGCCCATTGTGACGGTATGGCTGAGGGCGAAGGGGTTGCCGACTGCTATAACCACCTCTCCCACCTTCAACCGGTCGGAGTCCCCCACCCTGAGCGCGGGGAGACCTTCGGCGTCTATCTTTACGACGGCAAGGTCGGTCTTGGGGTCGGTGCCCACAAGCTTACCCTTGAACTCCCTCTTGTCGTACAGGATCACTTTTATGTCTTCCGCGTCCTTGACGACATGGTTGTTTGTCAGTATGTAGCCGTCATCCGTTATAATCACCCCTGAACCGAGGGCGGATGATTTGTATTTTCTCAGGTGGCCGCCGAACTCGTCGCCGAAGAACCGCCTGAAAAACGGGTCGTTGAACAGGTCCCCGAACGGGCCGGTGTTCATCGAGACGGTTGTTGTAGTGGATATGTTGACCACAGAGGGCTTCACCGCCCCGGCAACCTCGGAGAGGGCGTCGCTGAACTGCCCGAGCAGGTCCGAAGCACCGGCGGAGACACCGGTCTCCTTTGCATAATTGACCTGCTGGACCCCGAGGTCCGCTGACAGAATAAAGCCCATGATTATGCCTGCCGTTATCAGGATAAAAGCAAGAACTATGTTTCTCTTCTTCATCTTTGTCTTCCTCCTTCATATATAAAAATCAAGCTGGTTCCAGGTCCGGCACTCCCTCCCCCCTCACACCCCCCGCAGCGGGTGGGGATTTGATTGTGCGTTACACGCAGACAGGGGGAAACCCGGGGCGGGTGTGCATTATTCACCTCCATGCCCCCAGGACATTATATGTGTGCCGTGCAATCATCAGCTCTTCATCGGTCTTTATCACCCTTACCGTAACCGTGCTGTCACCACGGGAAATCACGGGGCCGTGGGTCATGTTCAGTTCGGGATCGATCCGGATTCCCATGAAACCGAGACCTTTGCAGATGCGGCTGCGGATCACGGGGGAGTTTTCCCCTATGCCTCCGGTAAAAACGAGTGTATCCAGTCCACCGAGCGTGGCTGCAAGTGCCCCGAGGAATTTCCTTGCCTGGTGGCAGAAAAGCTCAACGGCCTCATGCGCCCGCGGCTCATCCTGCTCCATGTCAAGGAGTTCCTCCATATCCGGGCTGATCCCCGATATGCCCGCGAGACCGGCCCTGCGGTTTACAAGCACTCTGACTTCACCGGGGGACATACCCTTATGCTCGAGGAGGTAGAGGATGACACCGGGGTCAAGGTCGCCGCAGCGGGTGCTCATAACGAGCCCGCCCGCGGGCGTGAAACCCATCGTGGTATCCACCGCCCGCCCGTTATGAACAGCCGTCATGCTGGCGCCGTGGCCCAGATGTGCCATGATCACCCGGCCGCCGGCCGCATGTTCGCCTCCCGGCCTGCCCAGTTCTTCGGTAATATATTCATACGACAGCCCGTGGAAGCCGTAGCGCCGGAGACCCTCTTCCCGTAACTCCCGGGGGAGGGCGTACAACGTGGCTATACGGGGCATGTCCCTGTAAAAGGCCGTATCAAAACAGGCAACCTGTTTCATGTGCGGGGCAAAGCGGCTGATCGCCTCTATGGCATCAATCTCATGGGGCAGGTGCTGGGGGGCGAAGTGGCTGAGCCTCCTCAGGTCACTGATAAGACCGCCTGTGACCGGCTGCGGTTCGGTATACACCGCGCCTCCGTGCACGACACGGTGTCCTGCCGCATCCAGCCCGCGGTCATACGCGTGGTCTTTCAACCAGCCGAAGAGACTCTCAAGGGCTGCACCGTGGTTTCCGGCGGCAAGCCCTGTTTCAAGGAGGGTCTTACCGTCGCCGTCCCTTGCATGAAACATGCCCGCTTCCAGCCCGATGCCGCTGATCTCACCTGAGAGAACAAGGTCTTCGGAATCATCCATGCGGTACACGGAAAACTTTATGCTTGAAGAACCGCTGTTGATGGTTAAAATGCGCCTGTCCATCACTGTCTCCCGGCAGAATCTGCCTTACAGTGGCATAACATCCGGCCATAGGGGCACAGGAGTCCGCCGGAAAAGCTTTATCCGCAATACCTTCAGGAAATATGCCACACGGCATGCAGACTCCTGTGCACGTCTATGCAACATTAAGGGTTACTGCACGTTTTATCCCTTCAGGTCAATGATAGCACAGATCACGGTACTGTTACAGGTAAGGCGAAAAGAGCCGGGCGATCCCGTCCCGCAATTTGACCGGGAGGCGCCGGCTGTTTACATGTTTTAAAGTGACCCTGCGGGCATCCCGGAGCTTTGCCTGTACCACCGTCTCAAGACGGCCCGCCAGTTCGCGGTCATAGCATTCCACGTTGAACTCGAAATCCAGGCGGAAACTCCGCGGATCCATGTTTGCAGAGCCGAACAGTATCCATTCATGATCCACGAGCATGAGCTTTGTGTGGTCAAACGGAGGCGGTGTAAGCCATATGCGGCAGCCGTGTCTCAGTATCTGCCGGAACAGGTCCGTGGAGGCCCACTGCACTATCCTCAGGTTGTTTGCGGACGGGAGAATTATGTCAACATCGACTCCGCGCATTGATGCAAGGTTAAGCGCCCTGATGAGCGCGGAATCGGGGAGGAAATAGGGGCTCACTATCTTCAGCGAGTATTTTGCGCACGCAATCGCGCCGTGCACTGTCCAGAGGAATTTCTCAAAGTCCTCATCAGGCCCGTCGGGAATGCCCCGGGCCGTCACATTGCCCCTCGGCTCCAGCATGGGGAACCACTTTTCATCATTCAGGATCTCTCCGGTGCAGAAGACCCAGTCCTCGGCAAAGGCGTTCTGCAGGTCGCTGACAACAGGTCCCTCGAGGAGGAAATGCAGGTCCTGCACTGGATTGGGAGGGTCTTCACCCAGTAAAAGGCCCTCCCGGATGTTCATGCCCCCGGTAAAGCCGGTCTTTCCGTCCACGACCAATATCTTGCGGTGGTTTCTAAGGTTCACAAAAGGCATACGCCAGGGGAGAAACGTGGGAAGGAACAGCGCAGTGGTGATGCCTGCACGGTTTAATCTGCGGGTTATGGGAGGGAGGGAATACCTGGCGCCCATGTCATCGATAAGCACGCGCACATCCACCCCGCGTTTGACGGCACGCGCAAGGGCATCGAGAAAAAGCTCTCCGGCCCTGTCGTTGTCGAAGATGAAGGTGGACAATGTGACAGAGTGTTCCGCCCCGTCGATGGCGCTGATCATGACCGGGTACGCCTCGTCGCCGTTTACAAGGGGAACCACCCGGTTTCCCCGTAAAAGCGGGGTCTTCACCACGCGGTGAACCAGCCTTGACAGGGCCGCAAACTGATCCTGCAGGGTCTCCTCCGTGTCCTTCCGGCAATGGGGCGGCACGTTCCCGGCGCTGCGGTAACGGGCGTGGCCGCTCCTGAGGGCGACTGCGCGGCGCTTGATGCGGTTGATCCCGAGGATGACATAGAGGAGCGGTCCGATGACCGGGACGAGCCAGATGACCCCGACCCATGCAACCGCGGCCCGCGTGTCCCTCTTGTGCAGGATGGCGTGCCCCGAGGCCAGGACGGTTGCCAGCAGTGTGAGCATCCACGTGATATGGGGCAGGATTTCCTTTAAAAAACTCCACATAAGCAGTATAATACGTTTTTCCGGACATATTTCCAAGGTTATGGAACGCAGAAAATTTCTCCTGATATTAATTGTCGCATCCGCACTCCTCCTCAGTGCGGTACTTTTTATGCTGAAGGCCGCAAGGCAGGAGGGGACCCCCGTATTTTCAGGCACGGTCGAGGCGCGTGAGATAAATGCAGGCTCGCGGATCCCGGGAAGAATAGAGCGCATCCTTGTCAGGGAGGGCGATTCGGTGAATCGCGGGGATGCGCTGGTACGGCTTGAAAACAGGGAGGCTGCCGCTGCGCTTCAGGGGGCGGAGGCAGCGCTTGAGGCCGCCGGGGGCACGCTGAAAGAGGGTTATGCGCGGCTTGAGACCGCAAGAAAAAGATATCTCTCGGCAGAGAAGGAAGCGGCTGTCAGCAGGGCGGAATACGAGAGGATGAAGATAACCCTCGAGGAGGCCCGGCGCGAAATGGAGCGCACGCAGGGGCTCTATGAAAAAGGGTTTGTATCAGCGCAGGGGCTTGACATGAAACAGACGGCGTACAATGAAGCAAAGGCGGCACTCGATGCGGCGGCGGCGGGGGTCGAACTCGCCCGGGCAAGACTTGAGGTGGCCGCCTCCGAGGTGAAGACAGCGGAGCTGCGGATAGACACTCTGAAGTCAATGGTCAGGGAGGCGGAGGCGGCGGTCAGCCGGAGGAGGGCGGAATATGAGGACACCGTAATCACGGCCCCGGGCAGCGGCGTGGTTGTCTACAGGGCGTTTGAGGAGGGCGAGACCGTTGCCCCTTATACAACGATCCTCACGATTGTGGACATGAATGACAGGTGGATCAGGATCGATGTCGACGAGACATACCTGCCGGAGATAAGGCCCGGCGCCGCTGCCGTGATTGAAGCGGCGGGCACGGACAGGAAGTTCAGGGGCCGGGTCTTCAGTATTGCGCGCGAGGCGGAATTTGCAACACAGAGAGATGTCACGCGGGGCAGGCAGGACATAAAGACCTTTGCCGTAAAGCTCAGGGTGGATGACCCCGAAGGAATCCTGAAACCGGGCATGACGGTCAGGGTCAGGATACAGTGAATTCCATAGAGGTGCATAAACTCACAAAGCGCTTCGGAGGGCTCACCGCCGTAAAGGAAGTCGGTTTTACAGTGGCCGCGGGGGAGTTCTTCGGCCTGCTCGGCCCCAACGGCGCGGGGAAGACCACGCTTATCAGGATGCTGACCACTCTTTTAAAGCCGTCCTCGGGCAGGGCGCTGGTTGCAGGATTCGATGTGGCAAAGAAACCCGATGACGTCAGGCGCTCCATAGGCGTTGTGCCGCAGGCCATGACAAGCGACCTGGACCTTACGGGTTTTGAGAACATGGACATCTACGGCAATTTCTACGGCATCCCCAAAAAACAGAGAAGGGAAAGAATCAGGCGGCTGCTTGACATGGTCGGCCTGACGCAGAGGGCCGGCAGCCTTGTGGCCACATATTCAGGCGGCATGCGCAGGCGGCTTGAGATAGTAAAGGCCCTCGTGCACAGGCCGAGGATACTCTTCCTGGATGAGCCGACCCTTGGGCTCGACCCGCAGAGCAGGAGAAACGTGTGGAATTTCCTCGATGACTTCAAGAGAGAGGACAATCTCACGATCTTTCTCACCACGCATTACATGGAAGAGGCGGAGTCGTTGTGCGACAGGGTGGGCATAATCGATTACGGCAGCATAATAGCCCTCGACTCGCCTGAAGGGCTGAAATCAAGACTGCCGGAAAAAGACGTCGTCATATTCGAGCTCCCGGAGGTCAGCGACAGGATAGTCCGGGACCTCGGGAAACTGGATATCGTCCACAACATTGTGAGGAAGGATTCCACGCTCAGGATATCCGTTGACAACGGCTCCCGCATGGTTCCGCCCCTGATGGGGGAGATTTACAGGCTCGGGGGCTCCGTCAGGTCAGTGGTGGTCGAGAAACAGTCCCTCGAGGATGTCTTCATTCATTACACGGGACGCTCCATAAGGGACGAGGAGGCAAGGAAGGTGAGCTTCCTCACAGGCGCCGGCGTTCCGCAGAAGTGGGGCAGATAGTGACAAGGACCTTTGCGGTCATAAGGCGCGACCTCCTGAAGTTCAGGCGCAACCCCATGGTCATCATGATGAGCCTGGTCATGCCCATCATCTATCTCGTGATCCTCGGAAATTCATTCCAGGGAAAGCTGAAGCACCTGCCGGTCGGAGTCGTGAACCTGGACAGCGGGCATGATTCCCGCCTGTTTGTAAACAAGCTGAGGGCGGTTGAAAACGGCCCCGGGACATTCAGGCTTGTAATGCTCAGGGACCAGGAGGCCGCCGTAAGGCTCGTGAGGGAGGGCAGGCTGAAGGCCGCGATAATCATCCCACGGGGGTTTACAAGGAGGCATCTTGCCTCAAGGGCTGCCGGGGCCGGGCTGTTCGTCGACAATACGGACGGAATATCAGCGGCGACGATAAGGGATACGGTCAGGAATGTATTCGATTCCATATCCGTGGAATACGTCCCCGTAAGGGAGCCCGGCGGCAGGCGGTATTTAAGGGACATGGACCTTTACAGGAAGGTGGACTATGACCAGTCGCTTGTGCCCGGGGTCGTGATAATGGCGATTTTTCTCGGTACGCTGACCACGGGCGCGTTCAATCTTGTAATGGACAGATTCCTCGGCATCGATGAAAGCTATCTCCTTACCCCGCTTAAAAAGACGGATATCGTGGCCGGTCTCGTGGTGAGCGGCGTGATCATCACGACGATCATAACAACGCTGGTGATGCTCATCAGCATGCTGATCACCGGCATACCCCTTTCCGGAAGCGCGGGCAGGTACGGCCTCATACTTGCGGTATTGATACTTACAACTGTCGGCATGCTCAATATGATGTTTGTCTTTCTCGGCAGGGTCAGTCACCCGAGGATAATGGGCATACTCACCGGATTCCTGAATGTCATATTCTTTTTCCCCAGCGGAGCCGTATATCCGGTGGAGAGCTTTCCGGGCTGGCTCCGGACGTTCGCAAAGGTGAATCCTGAGGCATACGCGGTCCATGCCCTGAAGTCCCTGCTCTTCAAGGACGTGGGACCCAGCGCCATTTATACGGATATCGTATTCCTGTCCGCGTTTGCGGTAATCATGATGATAACGGCCGTGAGCTTTTTCAGGAGAACCCTTTGAAAGCCCCCGCCCCGTTGTTTCGCCGGGCCGGTGAATGCCGCGGCATCCGCAGCTTACCAGTTAAGCCCGCTGTCTATCCATCCGCCCACTTTTTCGGTGCTGAAATAACCGAGGTCGGCGACAAACCTCCTCGCCTCTGAATACGGCACCTGTTTTTTAATCTCCTGGCCGTGAAACCGCACGATGATCTGATAGCTCTCGTCCCTGGGCACGGAAATGGAGAAATTGCCGTTTCTGTCCGTCCTGCCGTATCCCACAATGTTATCGCTGCCGTCCTTTATGATGACGGTCGCGTCCCTTGCGGCAAACACGTTTGTCTTCATGTTGTCATTGTACGAGACTTCCCTGATATAGGAATAGCCGTGTTTCTCCATGTAAGTGGATATGAAATTGCACTTGAAGTAGGCAGAGCCGTTTATTGTTACATCCGCGGCAGCGGATACGGCGCTGATGAAAATAAAAAGGGCCGGCAGCAGGCCGCGGCAGACGGACAAGAAAACCTTTCTCATAATACACCACCTGACATCTTAATCTCAAACCGGATTCTCCACCGGTGATTTTCCCGTGTTCATGAGTATGAGTAACGGATTTCCGCCTGCAAAACTTTAACGGTGAGATAAAACAACTACAGCCCGCGGGCGGGAGGGCCTGACGGAAAGGCTTTATCCGTGATTCTTCTGCTTTTTCTGTGCCCGGGTCTCAATAAAACTCAGCAGGTAATCCCTGAACCTGCCCGGCAGCAGCCATCTTATCCCCAACTTTTCAGCCCACTTCACGGCACCGCGGTCCGCGGTGACCAGCAGTGCGCCGAGTTCCTTGGCCAGGAGTATAAGGTCCACATCCTCCTTGCTGTCGATGATTCCTTCCCTCAGGGCCTCCCTGTAGTTTTTCCTCATGCCCTGAATAATCTCCCTCTCATCAAGCTTGCCAACATCCCTTACGGCCTTCTCGGCAATCCTCAGCCCCTTGTTGATCCTGGCCCTTATGTCCTCGATAAGCTCATACAGCAAAAACGCCGGGCAGCTCAGTTCGTGCCTGCTTGGTGATTTCTGGTGAATGAGCGCCAGGAACCTGCCGGGTATTTTCCGCTGATCGACAAAGTTCAGCAGCTCTTCAAAAATGGAGGAGGGCATGTAGAATTCAAGCTCGGGAATCCGTTCGGCAAGGGCGAGAAAGCCGTTTATCGCTTCAGTGGGCGTATTGCCGAAATCATTGCGCACCTCGGGATTGACAAACAGGCTTGTATCAAGAACTACTATGTCTCTTCTGGGCCTTGCAGACTTCATTGATGTCAAGGATTAAGGTATTCCAGCTCTTGCATTCAGGACACCTGCCCGTCCAGTCACGCGATGTATAGCCGCATGCGGAGCAGCAGAAGGGCACAACGAGCGGTTTTTCAACTTTCAGTGCCTTCTTGAATTCATCAATGGCCTTTTCATACTCGGAGCGCCTTTCGTAAATGCTGCCGAAAAGGGTGTGCAGATGGGGAAAATCAAAAGCGGATGTGTCTATGTTGTTCATTGTCTCAAAGGCATGGTCTATCATCTCGAGCCGGTAATAGAGCTTTGCGAGGAAGAGCTGGAGCTTCAGGTCACGCGGGTTCCGCTCTATGGCTTTCTGGTACATGTCGATTATGGCGCCCGGCTCGCCCTGCGCTATATAGTATTCCTCAAGCCTTACAAGGATGACCAGCGATGAAGTCGCCCTGTAGCCGTTCAGGAGTATCTCCCGCGCCTCCTTTGTATTGCCTTCCTGCATGTATATGTCGGCAAGGGCGGGATAGGCGGCGATAAAGTCCTTGTCCGCCTTCAGGACGGCCTTTAATGTCTTTACCGCCCTGTCGGCAGCGCCCGTGCGGAACAGGTGGCGCCCCAGTTCATACCTGTAGCCGAGGAGATTCCGGTTTTCCTTCTTCTGGTCATCCTCCGGGAGCTTTGACTTGAGTATCTTCTGCTGAACGTCTATGACCTCTTCCCACTCGCCGTTTCTCTCGTATATATCGCGTTTCCTGTAAAGGATATTCGTGTTCTCGCCGTCTATCTCCACAATCCGGTCGATGTATTTTACGGCCTCATCCCACTTTTGCAGCGCCTCGGAGACCTTCTGGAGGGAAAGCAGGATTTCAATGTTTTTGGGCCTGATTTCCCCGGCCCTTAAATAAAAATCCTTGGCCCTGATAAACTCCTCCCTGCTGAAGAATATATCCCCGAGTCTCAGCAGGGCATCGCAATGGTCCGGCTCGTCTTCTATCACGCGGGTGAAGAGTTCCTCGGCCTCTTCATGCCTGCCGGCAAAAAAGGCATCCAGGCCCTTTGCGTACAGGTTCTGAATCTTTGCGGCCTTTTTCTGGCGGCGCTGTCCCTGCCAGCTGTTGATATAACGCCTTGTATCCCTGATGGCGACGACTATGAACATCGACAGCATGCCGGTTGCAGCGGATATGAGGATCAGGGCGATCACCGGGATTTGATAACTCATCCCGTTCCAGATCGTCAGCTCGACCAGGCCCTTGTTGAGAAGGGCGAGGAATATAAGCACAACAAGGAATACAAGTATTATGAAAAAACTAAGTTTCGCCATCAGTCAACATTTCCCTTTCAGAATGGATTCAGATAAGATTGCCCGAGATTTTCTTATCCCCCGTATCACGCAGGGGGGACTCCCCCGCCGGGATTCTTGGGGCGTCCATCCAGAATTTTTCCAGATCGTAAAACGCCCTGGTTTCCCTGTCAAAGATATGGATTACGATGTCACCGTAATCAAGCAGGACCCACCGCGCGAAATTCATTCCCTCCCTTCCCAGGGGGAAAATCTTTTTCTTTGAGAAAAATTCGTCTATTGCTTCCGCAATAGCCTTTATCTGAGCCGGATTTTCTCCCGAGCAGATTATGAAATAATCTGCAATCGTTGAAAGGTCTTTTACCTCGAGGATGACCGTATCGATAGCCTTTTTATCAATGGCCTTTGCAGCGGCCCTGACGGCCAGATCTTTAATATCAATGACGCCTAAAGGAATCTCTCCTTTCCGGTTTTATGGTTTTCCGTATACAATTTATTTGAAATTATATAGGATTTCACAGAATCAGGCAAGAGATATTTTATATCCCTGCCAGCCGCCGTCAAATTTCTTATGTGCGAGGCCGATATATTCAGGCCGGTTACCCTGGACAAATAACACTTCCGCTCTTCCGAGATGTCAAAGGAAAACCCGTCTATCCTCCCCCTGTCGAGGTCAAGCAACGTCCTTTTGCGCACACCCTTCAGGAAAGGCGATGCCGACAGGTCGGCAAACGCGTATCCGGGCCTTGATATTATCACCATGTTCGTCAGGCTGACAAGCCTCTCCGGTTCTTTCCAGCCCGGCAGGTCGAGAAAGGCATCGATCCCCAGGATAAAGAAGAGGACACACTTTCTGTACCTGTTCCGCAGTCTTGCAACCGTGTCGACGGAATAGGATTTCCCGCGCGTGCTTATCTCCATCCTGGATATTTCAAAGTGCCCGTTGCCTGCTATAGCGGCCCTGACCATGTTATACCGGTGCCCCGCACCGGCAAGGCCTTGCTTCTCAAAGGGCGGCTTGCCCGCGGGAATGAAGATAATCTTCTCCAGAGACAATCTTTCGGCCACCTCCACGGCGGTTCTCAGGTGCCCGTAATGAATCGGATTGAATGTCCCGCCGTATATGCCGATATTCATTTCCTCTCTGTCCGCCGCCCGGCTCTCAGGTCCTGACCTGGCCGTTGCCTGTCACTATAAACTTGGTGCAGGTCAGTTCCTCAAGGCCCATCGGGCCGCGGGCGTGTATCTTGTCCGTTGATATGCCCATCTCGGCGCCGAGGCCGTACTGAAAACCGTCACTGAACCTTGTGGATACATTAACAAACACGGAGGAGGAATCCACTTCCCGCAGAAATCTCATCGCCTTCGCGTAGTCCTTTGTCACTATGGCGTCCGTATGCGCAGAGCCGTACCGGGCGATATGGTCCATTGCATCGTCCATGTCCCTGACCACCTTTATATTCAGTATCAGGTCAACGTATTCAGTGTGAAAATCCTCCTCGGATGCAGGGGCAACGCTACCGTCGATTTTCCTTGTCTTCGGGCATCCCTTGAGCAAGACCTTCGCCTCTTTAAACCTCGCTATCATCGGCGGGAGAAACTTCCCCGCAATCTTTGCGTCCACCAGCATCGTCTCCATTGCATTGCATACCCCCGGGCGCTGCACCTTTGCATTGAAACATATGTCCCGGGCCATCCCGAGGTCGGCATCGCGGTCGACAAACACGTGGCATACCCCCTTGTAATGCTTGAGCACCGGTATGCGGGAGTTCCCGGTCACCGCCCTGATAAGGCCCTCGCCGCCCCTCGGTATGATCACGTCGATTATGCCTTCAAGCTGCACCATCTCCATAATCGCCTGCCTGTCGGGATTGTCGATAAAGGTTATCACATTCTCGTCTATGCCCGACTTTCCGGCGGCATCCCTTAATATCTTTACAATCGCCGTGTTGGAATGTATGGCCTCTGAGCCGCCCCTCAGTATCACGGCATTGCCCGCCTTGAGGCAGAGGCCCGATGCATCCGCGGTGACATTGGGCCTGGATTCATATATGATCCCTATAAGTCCGAGCGGCACCCGCATCCTGCCGACCATCATGCCGTTGGGGCGCTGCCACATCCTTGTGATCTCTCCGACGGGATCCGGCAGGTTAGCGATCTCTGTAAGGCCCCGGGCCATGTCATCGATTCGCTTTGCAGTCAGGGTGAGCCTGTCGATCATGGCGCTGCTCAGGCCCTTGTCCCGGGCAAAGGCGATATCCTTTCTGTTGGCCTTCCGGATATCCTTTGCCTTCCTTTTAAGGTCAGCGGCCATTTTCAGCAATGCATTGTTTTTCTGTTCCGAAGACGCCTTTGCAGCAGCCCTTGCAGCGGCCCTGGCGGCCCGCGCCTTTTCCAAGACATACGATTTGATATCCATGAATACACCTCTTTCAGAAAATGACTATCCATTTTAGCATAATTGCGTCAATCTTTGTCTTCAGATGAAAACCACCTCACGGCTGAAATCAAACATATAAAAATCTGCTATAATATTTTTTATGTCATTTCCGGCGAAACACATTACCGAACCAAAAATCGCTTACTTTTCGATGGAAATAGGCCTGAGGGACGACATCCCGACTTACTCGGGCGGCCTGGGCATACTTGCGGGCGACACCGTCAAGTCCGCGGCCGACCTGTGCCTGCCTTTTGTCGCGGTCACTCTCATCAGCCGGAAGGGATATTTCCGTCAGGAACTCGACGGCAGGGGACGCCAGACGGAAAGGCCCGCTGAATGGGACCCTTCAAAACTGATGACGCCTGCCCCTGAAACCGTCACCGTGAGGATTGAGGGCAGGGATGTTCATATCCGGGCATGGATTTATCCGGTCGAGAGCCCGAGGAATGAAAGCGTTCCGGTTATATACCTTGACGCAGACCTGCCCGAAAACGCCCCTGAAGACAGAACCCTGACGGACCACCTGTACGGCGGGGACGACACATACAGGATAAAGCAGGAGATGATACTCGGCATCGGGGGGGTGAGAATGCTGAGGAAACTCGGCTTCCAGGTGAAAAAATACCACATGAACGAGGGTCATGCGGCCTTCCTCACCCTCGAGCTGCTGCACGAGCACAAGAGGGACATCGAGGCCGTGTGGGACGAATCGCACATATGGGATACCGAGGCGGTGAGGAACCTGTGTGTGTTTACAACCCACACGCCGCTTGAGGCCGGACATGACAAGTTCTCTTACGAGCTTTACAGCAAAGTCTTCGGCGACTATTTCCCGGAGAACATCCTCAGGAGGCTTGCGGGCGAGAAAAACGTGAACATGACACTCCTGGGCTTTAACCTGAGCAAGTATGTCAACGGTGTTGCAAAGAAACACGGGGAGGTCTCCCAGAACATGTTCCCCGGATACCAGATAAACGCCATAACAAACGGCGTGCATTCATACACGTGGACATCGGACAGCATGAAGAGAGTCTACGATAAATACCTTCCCGGATGGGCGAATGAACCCGAGATATTTGTGAGGATCGGTGTAATCCCCGACAATGAGCTCTGGGACGCCCACCTCGATGCAAAAAAGAAACTGATCGATTATGTGAACTCGGTTTCCGGTGCGGGGATGGATTACGAGACCCTCACCATAGGATTTGCCAGGAGGGCGACGGCCTACAAGAGGGCCGATCTTTTATTCACCGACCTGAAGAGGCTCGAGGAGATAGGGACAGGCAGGATTCAGGTCATATACGCCGGCAAGGCCCATCCGAAAGATAAGGAAGGCAAGCATCTGATCGAGAAGATATTTTCCTACAGGGAGAAACTGAAGGGAAAGATAAGGATCGCATTTTTGCAGAATTATAACATGGAACTCGCACTGAAGCTGGTCTCGGGGGTGGACGTGTGGTTGAACACGCCCCTCAGGCCGCTCGAGGCGTCGGGCACAAGCGGCATGAAGGCGGCCCACAACGGGGTGATGAATTTCAGCGTGCTTGACGGATGGTGGATCGAGGGACACATAGAAGGCTTCACCGGCTGGGCCATCGGACCGGCTCCGACGGAGATAGTGCCTGACAACAACATGAACAAGACGGACGCCGATGATCTCTATTACAAGCTCGAGAACATGATCATCCCCACTTACTATAATGACCGCAAGGCCTGGATAAGGATGATGCAGAATGCCATCGGGAAAAATGCATATTACTTCAACAGCCACCGCATGATGCGCAGGTATGTGACCGAGGCGTATATCAGATAGCTTCAGTAACGGCCTTCCCTGGCCAGGGCCTTGAGCTTTTTATGAAATGCCAGCACGGTTTCCCGGAGTTTTTCCTTTGACGGCTCCCCTTCTTCTATGTAGGAGATTATGTTGAGCAGTTCCGAGTCGACATGCCGTATGAGGCTGTCCGTACAGTGACGCATTTTTTCAAAATCATCGAGGAGCCTGTTGACTTCAAGGATAAAGGACCTTATGTAGATGTCGTCGTTGTTCCTTATTTTCAGCCGGCGGCGGCAGTCGCCCGAGGTTATCAGCTTTATCTCGGTCTTGAGCCTCTGAAACGGCCCGATCAGGCGGTGTGAAAACAGCATGGTCAGGACAATGACTATCAAGATGTACCCCGCCATGATGATAACAAACAGCAGTGTGCCGTCGCCTATCCTTTCGCTCAGCTCCTTTGCAAAATACGTAAAAAAGGCCGTGATAAGCAGGGACCATAATATCATGATGGCTATCGAAAGCCGCAACTCCTTGGGAACAAAATATTTCTGCCTGAGTTTCTTTGCCATTTCCGGTTGATCCCGTATTACACCTGCACCTGCATGAAAACATACCTTGCAGCCGCATAAAATACCGGCGGCGGAGCAGAGGAGTCCGCCGGGAAAGCCTGCCGGAGAAGTTTGGCCTGCGATACTCCGGGGATCATGCCGTAACGCATAACAGTGTTGTTCTGAAGAGCGCCCTTCGCTGATTCCTGCAACTTATGTAACTGTATTTCAATACCCAATCGCTTTATAACAAAGACTCTCCGGCAGGCCCTCCCGCCTTTTTGCAGTATCGGGGCCGGACAGTTTGCCGTGCGGCCCCATTTACCTGTTATATCGGTATTTCCCCTTCCGACCTGAAACAGCCATTTTTTATTTTAAGACGGAACAGGCCATCCGGCTGTAATTCATCTCACATTACCCTTACAGTGGCATAAAAATGCCGCCCGTGGGCAGGGGAGTGTGTGCGGCAGGGTTTACGCCGGACTCCCCTGCCTGTTTATGCAACATTAAGGTTATGCGGGCAATTGCAAACAAAACGGATCTGTCGGTGTGAAGAAGGCGGGAAGATTGCGTTCAGGTCTGCAGTCCGCTGCACGGACTCCCGGAGCGGGATGGCGCATGCGGACACGTGAGGTTGTGAACGACCTGATACAGGCACTCCAGGCGGTTGTCAGGCTGTCTTTTCCGCTGCACCGGCATCTTCTTTGGCCTTTGCCCTGGCAGCTTTCCTGGCTTCGTATGCCTGCAGGACCTCATTATAGTTGAACGTGCCTGTAATCGCGACTTTCGGACACTTTGAGGCGCAGATGCCGCAGCCGATGCATTTATCCTGGTTTATGACATGCTGTTTTTTCAGTTCGCCGGAGGCTGCATTGACAGGACAGACCTTGGCGCACATATGACAGCCTATGCACTGCTCGGTAACAGAGGCCTTGGGCCGTTTGGGCATATAATCCACAATCGCCTTTGTCGGGCACTTCGTCACGCACAGGCCGCAGACCCTGCACTTGTCAAGATCAATCTTTGAAAGGAAGTTCTCCACCCTGGCGGCATTATAGGGGCAGACCTTGACACAGATGCCGCAGGCTATGCATCCTGTCCGGCAGTTCTTCTTTGTGGCAGGCCCCTTATCCTTCGAGTGGCAACCGGCCAGCACGCCTTTTGCCAGCGGCAGTATTTCTATGACCTTTACGGGGCACGTCTGCGCGCACACGCCGCATGCCGTGCATTTGGCTGTGTCCACAACGGGCAGGTCATCGTCATTCATTGTAATTGCATCAAAAGGACAAGCCTTGGCGCATGAGCCGTATCCAAGGCAGCCGTATATACATGCCTTGTCACCCCCGCTCGCGAGGATTGCGGCCCTGCAGTCCCGGACGCCTTCATATTTGAACCTGCGGGCTGACCTTGAACGCCCGCCCTGGCAGAATATTCTTGCAATCTTCGGTTCGGTTTTTTCCATCACCTTCCCTGTGATTCTCGCAACAGCCTCTGCGGTCGCCGCCCCGCCGGGAGTACATAAGGTAGGCTTGACATCAGGGTCCAGCACAACCTGTTCAGCATACTGGCGGCAACCGGGGTATCCACACGCTCCGCAGTGGGCGTGTGCAAGCACATCGGACACCTGGTCAACCCGGGGGTCTTCCTTGACTGAGAACTTCTTGGCTGCAAACGCAAGTCCCATACCGAAGACAGCGCTTATACCCAGCAGGAATACCACCGTGAATTCCAGCAGCTCGACAAGATCAACCGATTCCCTTGCCTCTACCCCCCCCCCGACACCGAGCATGGGAAGGGGAATCTGGTTAACATCAAAGATGCTTATGAAATGTACGAGGTCCGTAAGGATTTTTGCGATATTGAAGTCAAACATATTCCACCCTTAGTTTATATTTTAGAGATTGACCTTACAGCGGCATAAAACCACCGCCTGCGGGCAGGGAAGTCCGGCGGAAAAGCTTTATCCGCGATACCTTCAGGAACTATTCCGCACAGCGTATCGACGTCTTTTGGAATTTCACTCCGCGTTACTTCCTGCAACAGGGGCATATTTCCGATATCCAATCGCTTTATAAAGGTTTTCCGGCAGACTCCTCTGCACGTTTATGCAACATTATGATTGATTCAATGTTGTTGTGGTGAGACGATTCACGGATTGTCCCACCCTACAGTGTTATCAATCCTGAAAAACCCGTAAATGCCAACGCTATCAGTCCTGCAATGACAAACGATATCGCCAGTCCCCTGAAGGGCGCCGGCACATCGGCGGTTTCAAGCCGTTCCCTGATGCTTGCCATTATAACAAGGGCAAGAGCGAAGCCCAGGCCCGAGCCGAATCCGAAGGCTATGCTTTCAAGGAAATTATACTTTTCTCCGGCATTTATGAGCGGCACCGCAAGAATAATGCAGTTTGTCGTTATCAGTGCGAGGTACACGCCGAGCTTGTAATACAATGCCGGACTGACTTTTTTCATGATCGTATCGGCTGACTGCACAAACGCCGCGACTATACCGATAAAGATGATGATCTTCAGAAACGTCAGGTCGAGGGGGATCATTATATACTCGTAAACAATCCAGCTCATGGCGGCGCTCACCACCATAACCGCGGTAAAGGTTATGCTCATCCCCACGGCGGTCTCCATCTTTTTGGAAACACCGAAGAAAATACACAGCCCCAGGAACCTCGTAAAGACGAAGTTGTTGATCAGTGATGCCGCGACAACCAGTTCGAAGAGTTTGCCAAAATCCATATCGATACCCCCGTGTTATCAGACGCCGGATGCCCCTTTGCCTCCGTAGAATTTCATATCAATCCAGTTGAAAAATCCCATGAGCAGGCCCACGGCCAGAAAGCCTCCCGCCGGCAGAATCATGATAAGCAGGGGATTGCCCGACACCAGCGACATGCCCCACAACTCCCCCTTGCCCAGCAGTTCCCTGAAGAAGCTGATAACTATCATTGCCAGCAAAAAGCCTATCCCCATACCGAAACCGTCAAAAAACGAGGGGATGACCTTGTTTTTGCTTGCAAAAACCTCCGCCCTTGCAAATATCGATGCAAATGCAACGATAATCTGGATATACAGGCCGATTTCCTTATATACCTGTCTTGCATATGTAGCCATCAACATGTCTATGATCGTGACGTACCCTGCAATAACAAGCATGAAAATCGGGATTCTTATCTTCGGATGGATGAATTTCCTCATTGCCGAGACGGTTATATTGACCATGGTCTGAACAAACACGACCGACACCCCGAGGGCCACACCGTTCTTAAGCCCGTTGGTAACGGCAATCGAAGGGCACAAGCTGATTGCCATGCGGAAGATCGTGTTTTCCCCGAACATCCCGTTTTTCAGTAATTCCCAGTTGCTTTTCGGCTTTAGACTCATCCTTGCACCTCTCCTGATAATTTCTCTTTCAGCATCTTTACAGCGTTTCGCACCCCGTCTTCTGTTACAGCGCGGCTGGAGATGGTCGCTCCGGTTATCGACTGGATTTTATCCGGAGACTCCCCTTTTATAACGACCAGATTGTCGACACTCTTGCCTTTAAACTGATTAAGGAAGTAGTCTTTTTCTATTTCATCTCCCAGGCCGGGGGTTTCACCGTGGCCCAGTATGCTGACCTTCTGTACAATGAAGTTTTTGTCGACCGATGCAAGGACGTGGATGTAGCTGGAATAACCCTTCCCGAACCCCTCAACAATGTACCCGATGTCCGAGGGGTTTATACACTCTTTCTCCTCTTTCATTTTACCGGTCTTTTCATCTTTTACACTTGTGACTTTTATCTCTTCGCACTTCTGGGCCACATAGTACTCCGCGTGTTTTTCATGCGGCTCCCATGTGCCCAACGAAGAAATCTTGTCTGCCTCGGGCATCATCAGTTTAAGGGCCGCTTCTTTTTCCTCTTTGGCCTTGATAAACATGATGGGAGATGTTTTGGCATATACGAAGGCCATTATAAGACCTCCTATAACATATATTACAACAAGGTTAACGGTTATTTTCGCCATATCCATTACCGTCATTTTTTCTGCTCCTTAATTGCGCCAAATATTTCTGATTTCACGCCTCTGTCGATCAGCGGGGCGAAACAGTTCATAAGCAATATGGCAAACATTACCCCCTCCGGGAAGCCGCCCTTCAGCCTTATCAGCATGGTAATGGCTCCGCAGCCGATCCCGAAGATCACCTGCCCCTTTCTTATCGTCGGACAGGTGACGTAATCCGTGGCCATGAAGAATGCCCCGAGCAGCAGGCCTCCGCTGATAAGATGTATAACCGGGTCCCCGGTAAAAAGGCCGCCTTGGCCGCCGAATATCCATGCAATCACACCTACCGTTGCAAGGAAGGAGAGAGGGATGTGCCATGTTATATATCCCCTGTAAAGGAGAATGGCCGCACCGATAAGCAGGGCTATGGCCGATGTCTCGCCGAGCGAGCCGGCCCTGTTTCCGGAGAGCAGGCTCATGTAGAGTTCCGTCTTGTCGCCGAAGACCTGCATAAGCTGGGACAACCCGCCCTCTTTCAGTATACCCAGCGGTGTGGCGGTGGTCTTTGCATCCAGCGCCACGAATCTTGCCGTGGGCTCTGTCCATATGGTCATAAGCTTGGGAAAGGATATCAACAGAAACGCCCTTCCGATAAGCGCGGGATTGAAGATGTTGTAACCCAAACCGCCGAAGAGCAGTTTGGTGATGACAATGGCTATGAATGACCCTATTACCGGGATGTAAAACGGCACGCTTGCCGGCAGGTTCAGCCCGAGGAGAAGGCCGGTCAGAAACGCGCTGCCGTCGCCTATGGTGGTTTTCCTGTTGAGACTGATCTGGTAGATATGCTCCGAGAGTACGGCCGTTAAAATGCATAGACCCGTCACGTACGCCGCCCTGGGGCCGAAATAATACACTGCCATTACAAATGCAGGCAGAAGAGACAGGTTGACCGTCCACATGATCCGGCCCACCGTTTCTTTCCCTCTCACGTGCGGGCTTACGGAAACTATCAATTCATGAGCTTTTGCTTCAGTCGCCATTGGTAACCTCTGTGAATTTAAACGCTAAAAATTTTTTGTCACGGTTTTATCTGAGACTTTGCAAGTCTCATAAGCTGCACCATGGGCCTCTTTGCAGGACAGACATAAGCGCACGAGCCGCACTCAAAGCAGTCAAAGATATTGTATTCCTTTGTCTCTTCAAAAAAGCCCTTTTCGGATAAAATGCTCAGCATCGAGGGATTAAGACCCATGGGACATACGTCTATACAGCTCCCGCACCGGATGCATGCCGAATACTCATCCGAAGACACATATTCATCTTTTGTGAGAACGAGTATTCCGGATGTACCCTTTACAACCGGCACGTCGAGGGTCCACTGGGCAAAACCCATCATCGGGCCGCCGGCGATCACCTTCACGGCGTCTTCCGCAAGGCCGCCGCACTGCTCCACAACTTCGGACATCAGTGTGCCGATCCTCACCATCATGTTTGCGGGCTTTCTTATGCCCCTGCCCGTGACCGTGACCACCCGCTCGATCAGGGGCTTGCCGTAGCGCACCGCCTCGTAAACCGCAAGGGCCGTGCCGACATTCTGCACCACCACACCCACATCCATCGGGAGCCCTTTGCTCGGGACCTCCCTTCCGTTGATGGCCTTAATCAGCATCTTCTCCGCGCCCTGCGGATACTTTATCTCAAGCGGACGGACTTCGATATTTGATTCCCCGGATACGACGGACCTCATGGCCTCTATGGCATCGGGTTTGTTTTCCTCGATCCCGATATATCCCTGCCTGACACCAAGGGACTTCATGATGATTTTCAGGCCCTCCACCACTTCCTCCGGGCGTTCCACCATGAGCCTGTGATCAGCGGTCAGGTAGGGCTCGCACTCGGCCCCGTTGATTATCACCGTATCTATGGTTTTTTCCTTCGGGGGAGAAAGCTTTACGCTGGTGGGAAATGCGGCGCCTCCCATGCCGACTATTCCGGCATCTTTTATCATAGCCTTGATCTCGTCGGCCGGCAGGTTCGGATAGTCGGGATGTTCTTTAAACGGCACGGCCTCATCCCTGCCGTCGCTCTCTATCACTATGGACTGCACCATCCTGCCGGTTGCGCTTGGAAAATCGGCGATTGCTATAACCTTTCCCGATATGGAGGAATGGACGGGTGAGGAGACGAAAGCCGTTGTGCTCCCGATCACCTGGCCTTTTTTGACTTCATCGCCTATGTTTACCGAAGGGGTTGCAGGAGCGCCTATATGCTGGCTGACCGGGATTACCACCCTCTGAGGCAGCCTTGCCCGTACTATGGATTGCCCGGCGGCTAATTCCTTGTGATACTCAGGATGAATGCCTCGTTCAAAGGTAGCGGCTCTGCTCATTCTTCTGTCTCCTTAAAATTTCAGATGACCGAAATACGAAGAGTATTAAGTTTTTCTTATAATCGTATAATCAATGCTTCTAAGGAAGAATTCAAACAAAACGTATATAAATAACATTTCCCGAACTTATTGTCAAGTTTCGAATTGCACGAGGTAATGTCAAG
>JALSHG010000022.1 GCA_026982355.1 Thermodesulfovibrio sp. | reverse complement strand
GCTCTGGAAAGATAAACATTGCTCAATCTCTCGGAGATATGGCTGCAAGGGCATACCTGAGTTTGCGTCTCCCCGGTCTCTGAAATACTGACAGCTTTGCCGTCTCTCCAGGCTTTAATCCATACGCGCTTCGACTTTGACGTTTCCGTGGTGCTGTTGTCCGCAATCTTGACACAGGCTTCCCGATGATGTTAAATTTTGTGTTCAGCCGGTGATTCCCGGCAGTCGTGTCGACTCCCCGGTAACCGGACGTTTCAGAAGATTGACACGGCGGTGGCAAGGGAATTTCCATTGTTTTTTGCTGAAAACCAATAAGGAATCAGGCCGGGCAGACGGCCTGTCGTTTGTTATCGACTATGGCGAATGATTACAAGGATACGCTTAATCTCCCGCAGACCGCCTTCCCCATGAAGGCTAATCTGGCCGGGAAGGAACTGGAACTGCTCGAGTTCTGGGAAAAGAACGGCATCTACCGCAAGATGCAGAGCAGGGACAGGGCAAAGACCTATATCCTGCACGACGGGCCGCCCTACGCCAACGGCCACATCCACCTGGGACATACACTCAACAAGGTACTGAAAGACATAATCGTCAAATACAAGGCGATGAAGGGCTGCTACGCGCCGTTTGTTCCCGGATGGGACTGCCACGGCCTCCCCATCGAGCACCAGGTCGACAAAAAGCTCGGTTCCCGGAAAGAGACCACTCCCATACTTGAAAAGAGGAGACTATGCAGGGAATATGCTGCAAGATTCCTGGATATCCAGAGGGACGAATTCAAGCGCCTCGGTATATTCGGGGACTGGGAGCGGCCGTATGTCACGATGGATTTTTCGTATGAAGCGGCCATTGTCAGGGAGTTCAACAGGTTTTTCCGTAGCGGGTCCGTTTACAAGGGGAAGAAACCGGTGCACTGGTGCCCGACATGCGTCACGGCGCTTGCCGAGGCCGAGGTAGAGTACGATGAGAAGGAATCCCCCTCCATATATGTGAAATTCATGGTTGAGGATCCGAAGGGCCGGCTTGCCGCCGGCGGCTCGAAGGGCACATACTTTGTAATCTGGACCACCACGCCCTGGACCATCCCCGCGAATATGGCCTTGGCCCTGCATCCCGACTTTGAATACGGCCTCGTGAAGACACGAGAGGGAGAGCTTATCATCGCAAGGGAGCTTATTGACGACTGCATGGAGAATGCCGGTTACGGAAGGGATGAATACGAGGTTGACGGGACCGTATGGACCGGCTCCGAGCTTGAAGGAATCGTGTGCAGGCATCCGTGGATGGACCGGAAGGTAAAGACCATAACCGGCGGGCACGTAACCCTCGAGCAGGGCACCGGCGTGGTCCACACGGCGCCGGGTCACGGCGAGGAGGACTTCGAGATCGGCCTGAAATACGGTCTCGATATCTACACCCCTGTTGATGACAGGGGCAGGTTTACGGAAGACGTGGCTGACTTTGCAGGGCAGTATGTCTTCAGGGCGAACCAGGGAATAATCGACAGGCTCAGGGATGCGGGCATGCTGCTCGGTTCCCCGCGTAATATATCACATTCCTATCCCCATTGCTGGAGATGCAAAAGGCCCGTGATCTTCAGGGCAACGGAGCAGTGGTTCATATCCATGGAGAAAAACGGATTGAGGCAGCGCGCGCTCGAGGAGATAAAAAAGACGGAATGGGTGCCCCGATGGGGCATGGACAGGATATACGGTATGGTGCGGAACAGGCCGGACTGGTGCATCTCCAGGCAGAGGGCATGGGGCGTGCCGATTACATTGATACAGTGCAGGGGGTGCGGCGGATATTTAAACGACAGGTCAGTGACGGACAGGATTGAGCGGGAGGTGGCAAAGGCCGGCGCCGATGTATGGTTTGAGAAATCCGCCTCCGAGTTTACGCCGGAGGGGTACAGGTGCCCGGAATGCGGCTCGGATGACTTTGCAAAGGAGACGGACATCCTTGATGTGTGGTTTGATTCGGGTGTCAGCCATGCAGCGGTCACAGAGGCCGACGAGCGGCTTTCCAGCCCCGCGGACCTGTACCTTGAGGGCAGTGACCAGCACAGGGGGTGGTTCCAGAGTTCACTGCTTGCGTCCGTGGGCACGAGGGGAAAGGCGCCGTTCAAATCCGTGCTTACCCACGGTTTCGTGGTTGACGGCCGGGGCAAGAAGATGTCCAAGTCCCTGGGGAATGTCATTTCGCCGCAGGAGATTACCGGCAGGCAGGGCGCCGAGATACTGAGGCTGTGGGCTTCGTCCGCTGACTACAGGGAGGACATGAGGATCTCCGATGAGATCGTCTCCAGGCTCGTCGAGGCATACAGGAAAATCAGGAATACGTGCAGGTTCCTCCTCGGAAACATAAATGATTTCGACCCCCGAAAGGCGGAACCAGGCGCCGTGGACACCGGTGATTTTCCCGAGATAGACAGGCTGGCCCTCAGTATGCTGCAGGGACTTATCAAAAAGGTGGACAATGCGTACAGCTCGTTTGCATTTCACGAGGTCTACCATGCGGTCTACAGGTTCTGTGTCGTTGACATGAGCTCTTTTTATCTTGATATCCTGAAGGACAGGCTGTATACATTCAAATCCGACTCGCCGGAGAGAGTGGCCGCGCAGGTGGTCCTGTACAGGATAGTGGTTTCGCTGACAAAGCTCATGGCCCCTGTGCTTTCCTTCACGGCAGAGGAAATATGGCGGCACATACCCGGCGAAAAAGAGGAAAGCGTCTTTCTCTCCGATTTCCCGGAAGCGGACCCCGCGCTCATCGACAGGGAGCTCGAGGCAAGATGGGAAGAGCTGGCAGGGATACGCGGCGAGGTGAACAGGGCCCTGGAGATGAAACGCCGGGAAAAATTCATAGGCAATTCCCTTGAAGCAAGGGTTGACATATATGCAGGAGACGGGAGTTACGGGCTGCTGCAGCAGTACCTGCCGTTTCTTCCGGCCCTTTTTATAGTGTCGCAGGCCGGAGTCTTCAATCTTTCAGATGCCCCTGAATCGGCTTACAGGGCCGCGGAGCATGATGACGTTGCGATCGTCGTTGGAAAGGCGGAAGGGGATAAATGCCGGCGGTGCTGGAACCGCGACACCAGCGTGGGCAGGCACGAGAGCCATCCGGACCTGTGCGAGAGATGCTTCAGGGTGATAACTTCTTGAAAAAGGCCGTTCTCATAACTCTCATATCCTCTCTCGTGACGGTTTCGGATTATCTCACGAAGAGGCTCATTGTTGAAAGGGTCATGCCTTTCGAGCATATTGACGTACTGCCGTTTTTAAGGATAGTCCACGTCCGGAACGAGGGGGCGGCGTTCGGGACTTTCACCGGTCTCGGCAACGACATCTTTATATTTATATCTGTTATTGCTATAATTTTTATAATAGTATATCTCTCGAAAACCCGGAAACGCCTGGAGTTCTTCTCGCTTTCCCTGATTCTGGGAGGCGCGGCAGGCAATCTCATAGACAGGATAAAAAGAGGGGGGGTTGTTGATTTTATCGATGTCTTCGCCGGCAAGTGGCACTGGCCTGCGTTTAACCTGGCGGATTCGGCATTAACCACCGGAATAGCGCTCTTCCTGCTGTCCGTCTGGAGACACGAACGGAATGCAAGAAAAGAGAATCGATAGCAAGTAATCCCGCCCGCGGCACTCTCATGCAACAATGTGAACCTTGATATTGCATAAGCGGGCTGCGGAGTCCGGCGTAAAACCTTTATAAAGCGAAGGGATATCGGAAATATGTCCCTGTTGCAGGACTTAACGGAGAGTGAAATTCCCAAAGACGGCAATATGCCCTGCGGGATATGTCCTGAAGGTATCGCAGATAAAGCTTTTCCGCCGGACCCCACGGCCCGCAGGCGATGTTTTTATGCAACTGTAAGGCAAATAAAACCGATTGGATGATGAAAAAGGCATTGAACGGCATCAACATTCCCTCGGGCGCCGAGAGGGAGAAATCAAGGATCAGGGAGTTTTTTCAGAGGCAGAAAGACAGGCTTAAACACGGCAGTTTTACGTGCCCGTTCTGCAGGGAGGTTTTCACCGGCATTTCTGCAATGGGGGCGCACCTGAAAAGCCACTGCACGTGATAGCCCTGCTCAGTCCGGCCGTGGGCCGGACCCCAGCGGAAGACAGGCCTTTGGATTCAGGGCCGGACCGGCGAACCTGCCCTCGATAAAACAGCGGTAGCCGGCGGCTGCTATCATTGCGGCATTGTCGGTGCACAGGTGCGGCGAAGGCAGGTAAACTCTCATTCCCTTTGCCGCTGCGCGCTCCGTCATCCTCCGCCTGAGGCTGCTGTTTGCCGATACCCCGCCGGACAGCGTTATGTTGTTGACCCCGTATAAACCGGCCATCTCAATGACCCTGTCGGTCAGTACCTCCACAACCGATGCCTGGAAGCCCGCCGCTATGTCTTCCTTCCTTGATTCAGGATGTTTCCTGATATAGTTCAATACCGCTGTCTTCAGGCCGCTGAAACTGAAGTCACGGCCTTTTTTCAGCTTTGCCCTCGGAAAGGCAATGGCTTCCGGGTTCCCCCGGCGGGCCATTTTGTCTATGACCGGCCCGCCGGGATAACCTGAACCAAGGAGCTTTGAGACCTTGTCGTATGCCTCCCCGGCGGCGTCGTCCCTTGTTCTGGCGACCTCGGTATACATTCCGAATCCCTTCACAATGTAGATGCTCGTATGGCCCCCCGAGACAACAAGGGCTATAAAGGGAAATTCAGGGGCGGCCTCAAGAAATACCGAATATATGTGCCCTTCGAGGTGATTGACTGCAACAAGGGGCAGGTCATGCACAAACGCCAGGGATTTCGCAAAACACACGCCGACAAGCAGCGAACCTATGAGGCCGGGCCCGTGAGTGACCGCCACGGCGGAGATGTCCCCGGGTCCCGCCCCCGCCCTGTCCATCGCCTCACGCACCACGGGCACTATCATCTCCATATGTCTTCTTGAGGCAAGCTCCGGAACTATTCCGCCGTACCTGTTATGAATGTCATCCTGGCTTGATACAACATTGGAGATAATCCTGCAGCCGTCCTCGACCACTGCGGCGGACGTATCGTCGCAGGAGGTCTCTATGCCTAAAATCAACATTTTCTCAACAATCGGCGTTACGTGTGAAATACCGTATAACTATCGGGAAACAATCGGTTTCCGGGAATAGGCGCGGGATCGCTGCGGATGGGGCCTTTACGGCTGTGGATATCTTACGGACGTACAACCGCGCCTTATTTCTTGAACAATTCGCCGTTCCGCCCGTTGCCTTCGTCTTCGCCGTCGACCACGCGGGCTATGCTGACCACCTTGTCGTCATCCGCAAGGTCTATGAGCCTGACTCCCTGCGTGCTCCTGCCGATGATTCTTATATTGGACGCCTTTATGCGTATCAGCTTGCCGCTGCCGGCTATGATGATTATCTCGTCATCATCGGCCACGCGGATCACGCCCACGACCCGGCCTTTTTTCGGAGTGACCTTTATCGTGAATATGCCTTTGCCGCCCCGGCTCTGGATTCTGTACTCTTCCGACCTGGTTCTCTTGCCGTAGCCCTTCTCGGTGATGGTCAGGAGAGTTGTATCCTTTTCCACGACACCCACGGATACCACCTCGTCGTCTCTCATGAGCCTTATGCCCCTTACGCCGCGGGCCACGCGCCCCATTTCCCTGACGTCTTTTTCATTGAATCTTATCGAAAGGCCCTCCCTGGTGCTGAGGATGACGTCCTTCGTGCCGTCCGTCATCCTTACGCCGATGAGTTCATCATCCGGGTCGAGCTTGATGGCGGTGATGCCCTTTGAGCGCGGATTGCTGTATGCCTTCAGCGGCGTTTTCTTGACAACGCCCTTTTTGGTCGCCATCAACAGATAGCGGCCTTCCATGAACTCCTTTACCGGAAACACCGCGCTTACCTTCTCACCCTGGGACAACTGCAGGAGATTGACTATGGCCTTGCCCTTTGCCGCCCGTCCCATTTCGGGTATCTGGTAGACCTTGAGCCAGTATAGGCGGCCGTAGTTCGTGAAAAAGAGCACATGATCATGCGTCGAGGCAAGGAACAGGTCTTCCACGAAGTCTTCCTCCCTTGTCTCCATGCCCATCAGCCCCTTTCCGCCCCTTCGCTGACTCCGGTAAAGAGACAGGGAATTTCTCTTTATATATCCCTGGTGGGAAATGGTTATTACCATCTCCTCTTCCTGTATCAGGTCCTCAATGGTTATTTCCTCCGCCTCGCCCGTTATCTCCGTGCGCCTCTTGTCCGCGTATTTCTTTTTTATTTCAACAAGCTCATCCCTGATGATCCTGTTGACGAGCGCGGGGCTTGCAAGGATATCCCTGAGCCTGCCGATCTCCTTCAATATGTTTTCGTAGTCCTGAACTATCTTTTCCCTCTCCAGGCCGGTCAGCCTCTGGAGCCTCATGTCGAGGATCGCCTGCGCCTGGATTTTCGTCAGGGGGAAATCCTTCATCAGGCCGTTAAGCGCCTCCTCCGGTGTCTTCGAGCTGCGGATAAATGCGATGATCCTGTCGAGGTTGTCAAGGGCTGTCTTGAGACCCTCAAGTATATGGGCCTTTTCCTCGGCCTTTCTCAGCTCGAATTTCGTCTTCCGGATAACGACTTCGCGCCTGTGCTGGAGAAAGAGCGAAAGCAGGCCGGCCAGGTTCAGCACCCTGGGCTGGCCGTTGACTATTGCGAGCATGATCACGCCGAATGTGGATTCCATCGCCGTGTGCTTGAAGAGCTGGTTCAGGATGACCTGCGGAATCTCGCCGCGTTTCAGTTCGAGAACCACCCTTATGCCCTCCCTGTCGGACTCATCCCTGAGGTCGGCCAGGCCCTCCACCTTTTTGAGGCGGAAGAGCTCCGCGATTTTCTCGATCAGCCTTGCCTTGTTCACCTGGTAGGGCAGTTCGGTGATCACGATGCTCTGGCCCTTTGCGTATTCCTCGATATTGACCTTCGCCCGCATCTTGATAATCCCCCTGCCGGTATGATAGGCGTCCTGGATTCCCTTTTTGCCGTGGATGGCGCTGCCCGTGGGGAAATCGGGCCCCTTGATTTTTTTCATCAGCTCGCGCACCGTGACATCCGGGTTTTCTATCATCAAGAGAAGTCCGTCGACGACCTCGCCGAGATTATGGGGCGGTATGTTGGTTGCCATTCCCACGGCAATCCCCGAGGAGCCGTTGATCAGGAGATTGGGGACCCTCGCCGGCAGGACCACGGGCTCTTCCGTGGTCTCATCGAAATTCGGGACAAAGTCCACGGTCTCCTTGTCGATATCGGCCAGCATCTCCTCCGCAAGCCTCGTTAGCCTTGCCTCTGTGTAGCGGTAGGCCGCGGCGGGATCTCCGTCGATGGAGCCGAAGTTGCCCTGGCCGTCCACGAGTGTGTAACGCATGTTGAAATCCTGGGCGAGCCTGACAAGCGCATCATAGACAGCGGAATCGCCGTGCGGGTGGTACTTCTTCAGCACTTCCCCGACAACGCCGGCGCATTTGGAGTATTTTTTCCCCGGTGTCAGCCCTTCCCTGAGCATGGCGTAGAGTATGCGGCGCTGAACCGGCTTGAGGCCGTCTTTCACGTCGGGCAGGGCCCTGCCCACGATCACGCTCATGGCGTAATCGAGGTAGGATGTCTTCATCTCTTCTTCAATATTTAAGGTCAGTTTCTCCATCGCGTCTTTCCCGGCCTTTACACCGTACAGTCCACGGAAACAGATATGAGTTGAAAAATCTCAATATTATACATGCTGTCGCCACTGAAAATAAAGCCGCGGATTTTATAATTTTAGAGGGGGTGGAGGCTCCTGCAGAAGTCCTCTGTCCGGGGCTTTACAAACACGTGTTGTTTAATTATTATTATCATCACGAAAGAAGAAGAATTTGGTATTCAGGGGGGACCGCCGTTGACAAGCCTGAGGATAGCCCTTGCCCAGATTAATCCTACAGTCGGAGACCTTTCAGGGAACACAAAAAAAATAATTTCCTGCATCAGGAAGGCAAGGAGCAGAAAAGCCGATATAGTGGCCTTTCCCGAACTTGCCGTAACCGGTTATCCGCCCGAGGACCTTCTGCTGAAGCGGCAGTTCGTAAGGGACAACACGGATGCCCTCCGGAAGATAAGGGATGCCTCGACGGAGATCACCGCCGTCGTGGGCTTCGTGGATGAGGACGGCGGGATATACAACGCGGCGGCGGTCATTTCCGGCGGCAGGCTTGTCGACACCTACCACAAAAAGCACCTGCCCAACTACGGGGTCTTCGACGAATACCGCTACTTCCGTGCCGGCAGGAGATACCCCGTGTACAATCTCGGCGGGATAAGCATCGGCGTCAACATCTGCGAGGATATCTGGAATGAAAAAGGCCCTGCGAGGGTCCAGGCCCTGGCCGGTGCGCAACTGATCATCAACATCAATGCCTCGCCGTACCACATGGGCAAGGCGTTGTTCAGGGAGAGGCTCGTATCGTCAAGGGCGCGGGAATACGGGGTGACGATCGCTTACGTGAACACAGTCGGCGGCCAGGATGAACTGGTCTTCGACGGGGGCAGCTTTATTGCGGGTGAAAGCGGCGAAATCCTGGCAAAGGGGAAGTATTTCAGCGAAGACTTCATCATCGCCGACATCGTGATCGGCGGAAAGACACGGCGCGGCAAACCGCAGAGTGACGGGAACGGGCTGAAGTCACTAATCGCCGCGGATGAGCGCGTCGAAAAAACAGACATTCCGCCTGCGGTCGCAGGGGGTCCGAAACCGCGTATTGCAAAGAGGAGGCCCGTCTCCATGACGGTCACTGAAAAGGTATACAATGCGCTCATGCTCGGCACGCGCGATTATGTGACCAAGAACGGATTCAGGGGCGTGGTCATAGGGATGAGCGGGGGCGTGGATTCCGCGCTTGTAACCACGATCGCCGTTGATTCCCTCGGCAGGGAAAACGTACACGGTTTGTTCATGCCATCCATGTATACCTCCAAAGAGAGCCGCGAGGACGCTTACACCCATGCGGGGAATCTCGGCATTGAAATAACAACCATTCCCGTGGAGGCCATATTCAGGGCGTATCTCGAAACGCTGTCCGAAAGCTTCAGGGGCCTGGAGACGGACATAACAGAGGAAAACCTCCAGGCAAGGATAAGGGGCAACATATTAATGGCCTTCTCCAACAAGTTCGGCTGGCTTGTGCTTACAACCGGCAACAAGTCCGAGATGAGCGTGGGCTATGCGACCCTGTACGGTGACATGGCGGGCGGTTTTGCCGTGATAAAGGACGTGCCCAAGACATTGGTGTACGAACTCTGCAGGTGGAGGAACAAAAAAGAGGGCGGTGATCTGATCCCCGGCAGGATTCTGTGGAAGGAGCCGACCGCCGAACTCAGGCCCGGCCAGAAGGATACGGACTCCCTGCCGCCTTACCCACTGCTTGATCCAGTCCTGAAGGCGTATGTGGAAGAGGACAGGAGCTTTGACGAGATAATCAAGACCGGCTGTGACGTGGAGTGTGTCAGAAAGGTCATAGGAATGGTGGACCGCTCCGAATACAAGAGGCGCCAGGCGCCTCCGGGGATAAAGATAACGCCGCGCGCATTCGGAAAAGACAGGAGGTTTCCGATTACCAACAGGTACAGGAGTTGTTGATGGAAAAATCAGGGCGCAGGATATTTTTTGCGGTCTTTCTTGTGGCGGTTTTATTCGGGGTATATGCGTGTATGGACGGCCGGGACAGTGAGAAAGAACCCGTCTTCAGTCAGGCGCCCGGAATAAGGGAGATAAGGCCCCGGAAACCCGTAAGGATAAAATTAAAGAGAAGCGCCGGCGGCGGCTATTCGTGGGAGCTGACGGGAGACAACGCGGATAAGATTATCGAAGCCGACAGGAAACTGAGAAGATACCTGAACCGTGAACCGTGAACTCATGGCGCCGTGCCCGGAGCCGGAACTGTGCCATGTCACACATCTGTGCCGAACCATTTGTGTGTAATCCTCGCCTGAGCCGCTCCGGACGGCGTTCGATGTCCTGTTTCCTCGCCGTAACACCTTGTGTATTAAGGGGAAAATAAATCACGGCATTTCAGCCCCGATGGCATATTTCTTGCAAAATATAGAATATCTCATAATAGTGCCGGATCAGGCAGTTGCTGAAATTGCAGTATAACAATACAGTACAGTGTGAATCCGTATCCCGGGAAAGATGTTCCACCCGGGGAAGGTTTCGTGTAATTATACCGGTCTGAAAAACTTTTGCATAAAGTGAGGAGGATTTCATGAAGAGGTTATTGATTTTCGTATTGGTCATCGGGATGATAGCAGGGTTGTCTACGGTGTCTTTTGCCATCGTTCCGTTTACCGTTGAGGTGGACAGCAATGATTACGGCGGCACCGATTACCTGGACGGCCTTCCAGTGAGCCAGTTTACGGTGGGAGAAACATATACCTTTACAGTGGTTAACGGAGCCTGGGGCGACTGGTGGGGGGCCGAAGGCTGGTTCTGGAGCCTGAATATCTATGATCCGCTCACCGGTGAAGTTAAGGGGCTTGGTGACAGTAATCCCGGCTATGGTTCACCGGAGGAAGCCCTTAACGCATATGCCAATGATTATGTCAGCATCACTGTCGGCGGCGATGCTGCAACCGGAGCCGGAGAAGGTACTGGCACTCTGTGGTTCTATGTGCCGGATTCCTCAAGGTGGAACAATTACGGCAGTGTTACTGTTCTTGTCACTCCTGAGCCGGTCAGTTTCATCCTGTTTATCGCCGGTGGTCTGGCGCTGACGGGGAGGGTGCTTTACAGGAACAGGAAAAAGGGAAAAATAAGTGCATAGCATATCACGTCAGGAAAAGAAATATATATTCAAGAGGAGAGAGACGGTATGGGTAAAAAGATAGTTTTGCTGATAAGCCTGATTTTGTCACTGGGGTTGATGCTGACCGCCTGTGGCGCCGGTGGAGGCGGCGGAGGCGGTAACAATACTCCAAGTGAGCCGGCTACCACTGAATATAACGCCCATTTTGTTGCCGTGGGAGATACCGGCACAATACTCCACTCCGAAGACGGGAATACGTGGACTCCTGTTGCATCAGGCACAGGCAATGGGAAGTTGGTAAGCATAGGATACGGCAACGGACGTCTGGTTGCAGTGGGAGAGGGAGGTATCATACTGTATTCCGATAACGGGGAAAATTGGTCGCTATCCGCGGATATGCAGTGTAATTGTACTCTGAACGGCGTGGCCTACGGCAACGGACTCTGGATTGCCGTGGGAGATGGCGGATATATGGCAAAATCCAGTGACGGTAGTAACAACTGGATTACTGTTGACAATGGTGTCGGGACACATTTAAACGGCATTGCCTATGCCAACGGGCTGTGGATAGCGGTCGGAATTGACGGCACGATAATCAAGTCTGCTGACGACGGGAATACGTGGACCGATGTTTCCTTGACGGAAACGGAGAATAACCTCAATGCTGTAGCATACGGGGACCAGTGGGTTGCCGTTGGAGACGGGATTGCAATCAAGTCCGCTGACGGCACTGAGTGGTCTTCCTTTGACCCGGAGAATGAGCCTTCCGATGACAGACTGGATGACAGACTGATAGATGCAACCTACGGCAACGGTCTGTGGGTCGGTGTTGGAGTTAACGTCGAAACCGGTGCCACAGGCATAATAGTCAATTCCAACGAGGGTTATTACAGCCTGGACGGCGTGGCATTCGCCGGAGTGACATACGGCAACGGAACCTGGATTGCCGTGGGATCGTCCGGCACAATAGTCAAATCCGGTGACGGGACAAACTGGTCTCCTGTCACGTCGGGCACGGACCGGAATCTTGCCGCCGTAACATTCAGACCGACCTCGTTTTAAAGGGCAGCAAGGACAAGGCAGCATGATTTTTTCTCGAGGGCAATGCCGGCCGGCATTGCCCTTGTTATGTCTGTCTTTCAACAGGGCCCCTTGCAAAAGTCTAAACATTACGGTTGCATAAAACAGCGGCGGCGGAGACCAGGATTAATCCCGGCCCCGACCCGGTAATAGAAATAATCTTTCCTTCAACACCCGGCCTGTTTATATCCCCGTCCGGCATTTTCTGACACGCCGGCATTATTTTAAAGCAACACCTCACGGACTCCCCCATTCCGCCCATATTGAAATAAAGGGCGGTAAAATGTCAAAATTATTGCCGGTTGACATTTATCACTGTTTAGCCATACAGTAGTCTGGTTTAAAAGATATGCAGCCGTTGAAAGGGTGCAGGGTGCAGAAAGAACAAATCCGGTTTTCATTCTGCGCCCGACAACCGTCCCGGGCACCCTTTGAAAAAATACTTTAAACAGGAGGCTCTTGCAAAAGTCCCATGTCTGTCACCTCCAGCGGAGAGAGAGGTCTTGTAACTCATCGATGATAGCAAAAGATTTCTCCCTCCGGTCGAAATGACACATGCAGGCATTTTCACACTTTTGCAAGAGGCTCACAGGGAAAAAACCGATGCTTGAGAAAAGATACAATCCGGAGGACTCGGAAAAAAAGTGGTACGCCTTCTGGCTCGGGAAGGGATACTTCAGGGCAGATGCCCGGAGCGACAAACCCCCTTACTGCATAGTTATTCCGCCGCCCAATGTCACCGGTTCCCTGCATATAGGCCATGCCCTTGATATCACCCTGCAGGACATCATGATAAGGTGGAAGAGGATGTCCGGCTTCAACACCCTGTGGCTGCCGGGCACGGACCATGCGGGCATTGCCACCCAGAACGTGGTTGAAAAGGCCCTCCGGAAAGAAGGACTGGACAGGCATGCGCTGGGCAGGGAGAAGTTTATAGAGAAGGTGTGGGAATGGAAGAAGCTCTACGGGGACACCATAATAAACCAGCTCAGGAGCATGGGAGCCTCATGTGACTGGAGCAGGGAGAGGTTCACCCTTGACGAAGGGCTGTCCCGGGCGGTCAGGGAGGTCTTTGCGAGGCTCTACGAAGAGGGTCTCATCTACAGGGGCGATTATATCATCAACTGGTGCCCGAGGTGTCATACCGCCCTCTCGGACCTCGAGGTCGAGCACGAGGGCACACAGGGCAGGCTCTATTACATCAGGTATGATTTCGCGCATGAGAAGGGATACATCACGGTTGCAACCACAAGGCCCGAGACGTATCTTGGTGATACGGCCGTTGCCGTCAATCCGGAGGACGAACGTTATAAGGACCTTGTGGGAAAGATGCTGAGACTGCCGCTCCTGAACCGGGTGATACCCATAGTAGCGGACGAATTCGTGGACTCCTCGTTCGGCACCGGGGCCGTGAAGGTGACACCTGCGCATGACCCCAATGACTTTGAAATCGCCCGGAGGCACGGCCTGCCGTTTGTAAAGATAATGACGGGCGACGGGAAGATGTCTGATGAGGCGGGTCCGTACAGGGGACAGGACAGGTTTGAATGCAGGGAGAATGTCATTAACGACCTGAAGGAATCGGGAAGACTCCTGAAGGTCACGGACCACGATATGGCGGTGGGCCGCTGCTACAGGTGCAAGACCGTTGTCGAACCCTACCTGTCCAAGCAGTGGTTCGTAAAGATAAAGCCCCTTGCAGAGGAGGCCGTGGATGCCGTACATGACGGCAGGGTCAGGATAATTCCGTCCGGGTGGGAGAACAGCTATTTCGACTGGATGGAAAATATAAAGGACTGGTGCATATCGAGACAGATATGGTGGGGGCACAGGATTCCCGTATGGTACTGCCGGGAGATGGGAAACGACGAATGCAGGGCGAAGAAGGGAATCATCGTATCCGTGGATACCCCCGGCCGGTGCCCCCGTTGCGGTTCGCAGGCCCTGGAGCAGGACGAGGACGTTCTTGATACATGGTTTTCCTCTGCACTGTGGCCGTTTTCGACTCTGGGGTGGCCTGATGATACGGATGACCTGAGAACATTTTATCCCACGAGTGTCCTGATAACGGGGTTTGACATTCTTTTCTTCTGGGTCGCCCGCATGATAATGATGGGCCTGAAGTTCATGAAGAAAGAGCCGTTCAGGGATGTCTACATACATGCCCTTATCAGGGATGCCGAGGGCCGGAAGATGAGCAAGTCCAAGGGCAACGTCGTGGACCCCCTGGAGACGACAGCCCGTTACGGGACCGATGCGTTCCGCTTCACGCTTGCAGCCTATGCAGCACAGGGCAGGGACATCAAGTTCTCGGAAAAGAGGGTTGAGGGTTACAGGCACTTCATGAACAAGATATGGAACGTGGCAAGATTCATATCAATGAACACAAAGGAAGGCTCCGTGGTTGAGCCTGTGAAAGAGCTTCGCACGGCGGATCCGGCAGCGGCGCTCAGCCTTGCAGACAAGTGGATTCTCAGCCGCCTGTCAGGGGTCTGCTCGGAGGTAAACAGTGCGCTTGACGAGTACAGGTTCAATGACGCAGCCGGCGCCCTTTACCGGTTTGTATGGCACGAGTTGTGCGACTGGTATGTTGAAATGATAAAACCGGAACTGTACGGCGGCAACGAAGGGGCAAAGACCGCTGCAATCAGCACGCTTGTGTATGTGTTTGAATCGGCCCTGGCGCTCCTGCATCCTTTCATGCCCTTCATAACCGAGGAGATATGGCAGCAGATGCCGGTCATGAAAGAGGTCGACAGCCTCTGCATTCGCAGGTACCCGGCCGCTGAAGACGGCATTGAGGACAGCGATGCAGAGGAGAAGATGGAGGTTATAATGGACGCCGTCTCCGCCATCAGGAGCATCAGGGGCGAGCTTAACATCTCCCCGTCCGTCGAGCTTAAGGCCCTGATAAAGGCATCGGACGGCGCGCGGGATATACTGAATGAAAACATCTCTCATATCGCCAAGCTTGCCCGGGCCGGCGACATAAGGATAGGCCGCGATATACAGCCGCCGCAGAATGCGGCTACCGCGATCAAGCCGGGGATGGAGATATTCGTCCCCCTTGAGGGAGTCATTGATATTGATGCGGAGATAAACAGGCTGAACAAGGAACTGAGCAAGACCGAGGAGAACCTTGCGTTTGTCAAGAGGAAACTGCACAACAAGGAATTCATGAACAGGGCGCCCAGGGCGGTGATAGAGGAAAACAGGGCGAGGTACAGCAATTACCTTGAAAAACTGAATGCAATCCAGAACAGTATCGACAAACTCAGGGCATGGGGAAAATCAGGGGATGCTTAGCCGCGGCATTGACAGTCTTCTCCGGCGCGCGCTCGCAGAGGATCTCGGTCCGGGAGATATAACCACATCTTTGCTGATCCGGGAAGGACACACCTCCAGGGCCGTGCTGGTTGCCAAAGACGACTTCATCCTTGCAGGGCTTCCCTTTGCGGAGAGGCTGTTCCGGTTGGCGGACAGCGGCGTCAGGTTCACTTCCCTCAAAAAGGAAGGCAGCCGGGTGAAGAAAGGAAGCGCCGTTGCAAGGGTGAGCGGCGGAACGGCGGGACTGCTGGCGGCGGAACGGACAGCGCTTAACCTGCTTCAGAGGCTGTCGGGCATAGCGACCCTGACGGACAGCTACGTCAAGGCTGTAAAAGGTCTCGGGGTGAAGATAACGGACACGAGGAAGACCGCGCCCGGCCTGAGGTTTTTTGATAAATATGCGGTCAGGGCGGGCGGGGGTGACAACCACCGCTTCGGGCTCTTCGACGGCGTGTTGATAAAGGACAACCACATCGCCGCCGCCGGAGGAACGGCCAGGGCGGTGAGGCTTGCTCGCTCAAGGGTTCCGCACCTGTTTAAGATAGAGGTGGAGGTGAAAAACCTCACGGAGGTCAAAGAGGCGCTTTCAGCCGGCGCTGATGTCATCATGCTTGATAATATGCCGGTGGAGAAGGTTAAGAAAGCGGTGGCTGTTATCCGGAGCAGTGATCCGGGCATACTGATTGAGGCCTCCGGCGGCATAAGCCCCGGAAACGTGCGGAGCATCGCAGAGGCCGGAGTGGATATGATATCCGTAGGCGCCCTGACACATTCAGCACCTGCAGCAGACATCAGCATGAAATTCGATTGATTGACAATCAACCTGAACACTCCTTATAATTTAAAGTCAAACTTGAATTCGGAAGGTCTTTGATATGCGGCTGAATGTTTCCGATATTACCGCGGAGGGAGTGCAGCACGAGCTGAGGCTGCCGGTGGCGGTAAGTGAATCCGCAGGCCCGGATACAGCCGATGTCTTCATCAGGCTGTTCAGGTTCGGCAGGAGAATACTCGTCGAGGGTACTGTAAAGATATCCGTTTCCCTGACATGCAGCCGCTGCCTGAGGGACTTTTCTTACCCACTGGATATGTCTTTCAGGGAAGAGTACAACCCGGCCGAGGATATCGGAACAGAGCCCGAGCAGGAGCTGACGGCCGGGGAAATGGATATAGGTTTTTACACCGGCGGCGAGATGGATATTCCGGAGATTGTGAAGGAGCAGGTGCTGTTGTCGCTTCCCATGAAACCCCTGTGCAGACCGGAATGCATGGGTATATGCCCGCGGTGCGGAAGGGACCTGAATGAGGAACCGTGTGAATGCGGCACAGGTGAAACAGACCCCAGGCTGGCTCCTCTTAAGAAAATCATGGAACTAATAAACGACCGAAAGGAGTAGAAATGGCTAATCCGACTTCCCGACATTCCAGGGCCAGGAGGGACAAGAGACGCGCAAACTGGAAAATCAGTCTGCCGGATATAACCGTCTGCCCGGAGTGCCAGGAACCCAGGCTTCCCCACAGGGTATGCATGAGCTGTGGAACTTACAGAGGCAAAAAGATACTCGAGGTTATTGAAAAAGAATCTGCATGAAGATAGCTCTTGACGCAATGGGCGGGGATTATGCCCCTGCCGCAACCGTTGAAGGCGCGATCGAGGCGCTTAATGAAGACAGGAACATCTCGGTCATACTCGTCGGCAATGAAGCGGAGATATATTCCGAGCTCAAAAAGAGGGACTGTGCGGACCTGCCTGTAACCATAAAGCACGCCTCGCAGATAGTCGAAATGGACGAATCCCCGCTTGCAGCCCTGAGGCGGAAAAAGGATTCTTCCGTAAGGGTTGCGGTGGATCTTGTCAAGTCCGGAGATGCCGATGCAATGGTCAGCGCCGGCAACTCCGGGGTTGTCATGGCGACATCCCTGTATGTGCTGGGAAAGCTTCCGGGTGTCGAGAGGCCCGCAATCGCGGCTGTCATGCCCTCCCTGAAGGATCACTTTGTGTTGATAGACGCCGGTGCAAACGTGGACTGCAAACCCCTTCACCTGTATCAGTTCGCAATCATGGGAGAGGCCTATGCGAGATACATCTTCGATATCGAAAGCCCGAGGGTGGGGCTTCTCGGGATCGGCGAGGAGGACGCAAAGGGCAATGAGCTGACAAGGGAGTCGTTCAAGCTGATAAAAGATTCACACATAAATTTCATGGGCAATATCGAGGGCAAGGATATTTTCTCCGGCGAGGCAGATGTCGTGGTGTGCGACGGCTTTGTCGGCAACATAGCCCTCAAGGTAAGCGAGGGCTTGGCCGAGGCCATGTCAAAGATGCTGAAGAGGGAGATACTGGAGAACGCCTCCGGAAAGATAGGAGCCCTGTTTCTGAAGAACGCGCTTCAGAACTTCAAGAAAAAGACCGACTATTCGGAGTACGGCGGCGCCCCGCTTCTGGGCATCAGCAAGCCGTGCATCATCAGCCACGGCCGCTCGACCTCCAAGGCCATAAAGAACGCCGTGAAGGTTGCAGGCGCCTTTCACAGCAAGGGAATTCTCGACATCATCTCAGAGGAATTCAACAGAGGACTTTCGGGGAGGGAAGCGGTTGCAATGGAAGAGTAAAATAACGGGCACAGGCTCCTACGTCCCTGAAAAGGTCCTTGACAACTCTGACCTTGAGAAAAAGGTGGATACGTCCGACGAATGGATCACCGAGAGAACGGGCATCAGACAGCGGAGGATAGCAAGAGACAGGCAGACCAATTCCGACCTCTGCCTTGAGGCCTCGAGGCAGGCGCTGCACGCCGCGGGAGTGAAACCGCGGGAGATAGACCTTATAATCGTTGCAACGATGAGCGGCGATATGCCGATGCCTTCAACCGCGTCGATCCTGCAGAGGAAACTCGGGGCCCCGAATGCAGGGGCCTTTGACCTCAATGCAGCGTGCAGCGGTTTCCTGTACGGCCTGTCCGTGGCTGATAAATTTATCAGGACCGGCGCATCCCGGAAACTGCTCCTTGTAGGGGCGGAGCTTAATTCGAGGTTCCTTGACTGGAAGGACAGGACCACGTGTGTCCTGTTCGGCGACGGCGCGGGCGCCGTCGTGCTTGAGCCCACAAGGGGGAGGAGCGGCATATTGTCGACCCATCTTTACTCGGACGGCACCCTGTGGGATTTCATCTGCCTGCCCGGGGGCGGCTCCGAGAATCCCCCTTCACTGAAGACCGTAAGGGAAGGGATGCATTTCATAAAGATGAAGGGCAACGAGACATTCAAGGTTGCGGTAAGGACACTTGAAAAGCTTGTCCTCAGCACGCTGAAGGCAAACAACGTGGAGCCCTCGGAGCTTGCAATGCTGATTCCGCACCAGGCGAACCTCAGGATCATAAGCGCAACCGCCAGGCGGCTCAGGCTGCCCATGGACAGGGTGGCTGTCAATCTTGACAGGTACGGCAATACCTCGAGCGCGTCGATTCCCATAGCGCTTGACGAGGTTGCGAGGGCGGGCAGGCTCAAAAAGGGCGATTATGTGCTGCTTGAGGCGTTCGGCGCGGGGCTGACGTGGGCGTCCGCGCTGATAAAGTGGTGATAACATTTTTAGCCGGTGGAAAGAGGCTCTTGCAAAAGTCCTCTGTCTGTCATCTGCAGCGGAGAGAGAGGTCTTATACCTCATCGATACCAAAAGATTTCTCCCTCCGGTCGAAATGACATATGCGGGCATTTTCATACTTTTGCAAGAGGCTCGAAAGTCTGCGGATATTTTTCAGGAGGAGCAAATGGACTATTTCTTGGATGAAGAGCAGTTGATGATAAGGGACCTGGCGAGGCAGATAGCGGAGGAAAAGATAATGCCCGTCAGGGCCGAGCTGGATGAGAGAGAGGAGTTTCCGTGGGATATCATGAATGCGCTTGCGCAGTCGGATTTCTTCGGGCTTTATATTCCCGGGGAATACGGCGGCCTCGGCAAGGGAGGCTTCGAGCTGTCCATAGCCATCGAGGAGCTGAGCAGGGCATGCCTGGGTGTCTCCACATCTTACGCCGCCAATGCCCTCGGAACGTACCCGATACTTCTGTTCGGTTCAGAGGAGCAGAAGAAGAAATATCTTCCTGATATTGCATCAGGGAGGCGGCTTGTTGCATTCGCCCTTACAGAGGCGAATGCGGGCAGTGACGCGGCGGGGGTCCAGACCACCGCGAGACCGGATGGCGACGAGTACGTGCTCAACGGCACAAAGCAGTGGATAACCAACGGCGGCGAGGCGGAGATATACACCGTGATAGCAATCACGGACAGGGCAAAGGGTGCGAGGGGGGCCTCGGCCTTTATCGTTGAAAAAGGCACGCCGGGTTTTACCTTCGGCAAAAAGGAAAACAAGATGGGCATAAGGGCCTCTTCCACAAGGGAGCTGATATTTGAAGACTGCCGCATTCCGAAGGAGAATCTCATCGGAAGGCAGGGGATGGGGTTTATCGTCGCCATGAAGACACTTGACAAATCAAGGACCGGCGTCGGCGCGCAGGGAGTGGGCGTTGCACAGGGCGCGTTCGAGGCTGCGGTGAGCTTTGCAAAGGAGAGGCGCCAGTTCGGCGCTCCCGTGATCAGCTTCCAGGCCGTCCAGCACATGCTTGCGGACATGGCCGCGCAGATAGAGGCCGCGAGGGCCCTGGTATATTCGGTTGCCAGGTATATTGACAGCGGCGCCAAAGACGTGTCGAAGGAATCCGCCATGGCCAAACTGTTTGCAACCGATGTGGCGATGAAGGTGACGGTTGATGCGGTGCAGGTTATGGGGGGGTCGGGATACATGCGGGAGTACCCTGTTGAGAAGATGATGCGCGATGCAAAGATCCTCCAGATATACGAAGGCACAAACCAGATACAGAGGAATATCATAGGACAGTCGCTCATAAAAGAGAGCGCGAAAAAGAGGCAGGGAGGATAGGAGGCAGTGGATATTATCGTCTGCATAAAACAGGTGCCGGACACCGCCGAGATAAAGATCAATCCCGAGACAAACACGCTCATGAGGGAAGGAGTGCCGAGCATTATCAATCCCTTCGACCTTCATGCGCTCGAGGCGGCCGTGCGGATAAAGGAAGACGTCGGGGCCAGGGTGACCGCCCTGACCATGGGACCGCCGCAGGCCGAGAGCTCTCTGCGCGAAGCGATTTCCATGGGAGCCGATGACGCGGTGCTCCTGTCGGACAGGGCCTTTGCAGGCTCCGACACGTGGGCCACATCGTACGCCCTTGCAGGCGCAATCAGAAAACTCGGCGCTGATATTGTGTTCTGCGGCAAGCAGGCAATAGACGGCGACACCGCTCAGGTAGGACCCGAGACAGCGGAATTCCTGGACATCCCCCATGTCTCTTATGTGAGAAGGATAGAATGGATAAGGGATGGCGCCGTCAGGGTGCAGAGGCTCATGGATGAGGGGTATGACGTGGTCGAATCCCCGCTGCCCGTGCTGCTTACCGTGGTCAAGGAGCTGAACCAGCCGAGGATGCCTTCCCTGAAGGGGAAAATAGCCGCAAAAAAGGCACAGGTCAGGATAATGGGGAAGGCCGATATAGGGGCCGATGAAGACAGCCTCGGTCTGAAGGGCTCTCCCACAAAGGTGAAGAGTATCTTCGCGCCCGGGACAAAGACCGGCAGGATGATGATTGAAGGCGGGCCGGAAGAACAGGTGGATATTTTAATAAAGGAGCTGAGGAAGATCAAATGTCTATAACAGTCAGGCAGGACAAGTGTACGGGCTGCGGGACATGCGTGGACTCATGCCCGTTTGACGCCATAGAGATGAGAGAGGGCAGGGCCTTCATCAATGAATACTGCAATGCCTGCACAACGTGCCTCCCCGTATGCCCGGAAGGCGCGATAACGGAAACAGAGGCCGCCGCATCTGTTTCCGCAGAGAAATTCGCTGATTACAGGGACGTGCTCGTGTTCGCGGAGCAGAGGGGGGGCAGGGCGGCCCCCGTATCCCTTGAACTGCTCGGCGCGGGCAGGAGACTGGCGGATGAACTCGGTTCGCAACTGCTGGCCGTGCTCCTCGGCGCCGATGAAGCGGAGGCACGGGAACTCGTAAGATGGGGTGCGGACAGGGTGTACCTGTGCAGCGATCCCGTATTCGGGAGATTCAATGACGATACGTATGCAGGCGCGCTCCTGAGGATTATTGAAGAACAGAGGCCCTCCATCGTGCTTGCCGGCGCAACTCCCGTGGGAAGGTCTTTCATCCCGCGCGTTGCCGCAAGGCTCCGCACCGGGCTTACGGCGGACTGCACCTCGCTCGAGATAGACGGTGAGACCGGAAATCTCCTTCAGATAAGGCCTGCCTTCGGCGGCAACATAATGGCCTCCATACTGTGCCCTGATTACAGGCCGCAGATGGCCACGGTGAGACCGCGCGTGATGAAAAGGGGGCGGTACGACGCGGACAGGGCAGGGGAGATCATCCATGCCGATTTCAAGGGCCTGAACTCGAGGACAAAGGTTATGGAGACCGTGAAGGAGGTCTCGGAGGTCAGCGTGAACCTGCACGAGGCGGATATTATCGTGTCAGGCGGCAGGGGTGCCGGGGGCGAAAAGGGTTTCAAGCTGCTCCAGGAGCTTGCAGAGGCGATCGGCGGGGCCGTCGGCGCATCAAGGGCCGCTGTTGATGAAGGCTGGATACCTTACAGCCACCAGGTCGGGCAGACCGGCAAGACCGTCAACCCGAAGATATACTTTGCCTGCGGCATATCCGGGGCGGTTCAGCATCTCGTGGGTATGCAGTCCTCCGACATAATCATAGCCGTAAACAGGAATCCCGATGCCCCGATCTTCAATGTGGCCACATACGGAATAGTCGGAGACATGTTCGAGATCGTACCCATGCTGACCGCAAAGATAAGGGAGCTGAAAGGGCGGCAATGACCATCGCGTTTGTCTTCCCCGGCCAGGGCTCGCAGTACGCGGGCATGGGAAAAGACCTCTATGACAACTTCGGGACGGTCAGGGAGATATATGAAAGCGCGTCCGAAACACTGGGATACGATGTTGCGGAGCTCAGCTTCAAAGGTCCCCGTGATGAGCTCGATAAAACCTTCAGGACACAGCCCTGTCTCTTAACCGCAAGCTATGCGGCATTTCACGTTCTCTCCTCAGAGGGGATAATACCTGCGTGTGCGGCGGGACACAGCCTCGGCGAGTATTCCGCCGTCACGGCGGCCGGAGTCATCCCGTTCGGCGTTGCCGTTAAACTCACGGAGAAAAGAGGTATGTACATGCAGGAGGCCGTGCCCCCGGGCAGGGGGCTTATGGCGGCCCTGCTGGGCCTTGACAGGGATACGGTGGAGAAATTGTGCGGCTCGGTTAAATCCGGTTATGTATCACCCGCCAACTACAACTGCCCCGGCCAGGTCGTCATCGCAGGGGAAAAGACCGCCGTGGAAGAGGCCGTCGGCCTTGCAAGGGAGGCTGGGGCCAGGAGGGCGGTTCCGCTGTCGGTCTCCGTCCCGTCGCACTGCAGGCTTATGGAGGGGGCGTCCCTGAAGCTCTCGGCGCTGCTTGAGGGTATTGATTTCGCCCCGCCCGCCATACCGATTGTAAATAATGCGGACGCCGCATTCCTGAAAGACCCGGCGGCAATCAAGGATTCGCTGATCCGGCAGCTCGGCAATCCCCTCCTGTGGGAGGATTCCGTAAGACGCATGATTGCATACGGCGTGGATACATTCATAGAGGCCGGCCCCGGAAAGGTTCTCGCCGGGTTGATAAAGAGAATAGTCCCGGATGCAAGGATTCTGAATGTCGCGGATACGGACACCCTCAGGGAGACATTGAAGTTGCTGAGGTAGCCGTCCGCCTGCCGGCGGTGTTCTTATGCAACTGTAAGGTTAATTGGTGGTTAACCCGCCGTCAATGTTGAATACTGCACCCGTTACCCAGCCCGCCCGGTCGGAAGCAAGAAAAACCGCCATCCCCCCTATGTCCCCGGGTGTGCCGATGCGTCCCAGGGGATAGATGGTTCCGATCATTTCCTGGAGCCTCCGTCTTTCTTCTTCATTCAGTTTGCCGATGTTTGACCTGACCAGCGGCGTGTCCACTGTTCCGGGGGCGATGGCGTTTACGCGGATGTTGTATTTCCCCAGTTCAAATGCCAGCGACCTAGTAAATGATTCAATCGCCCCCTTGGTGAGGGAGTAAGCGGTTGAAGGCCGTCCCGGCAGCATCCGGCGTGACAAATAAGAGGATATGTTGATTACACAGCCGCTGTTTTTACGGAGTGTCGGCAACAGGCCCTGTGTCAGCAAGTATGGCGCCTTTATGTTCAGGTTGATATGAAGGTCAAGCTCCTGCATGCCCACGTCGCTGAAGGGAGTGAATCCGGCTATGCCCGCATTATTGACCAGAATATCGATGTCGGCAAACCGCCTTTGTATTTCATCAGAAAGGTCCGCGATGGAATCCGTTTCCGTCAGGTCGAAAGACACGCACTCGGTTCTGACACTGAAATGTGAGAGTTTTTCCCGGGCTTCATTGAGTTTTCCGCTGTTTCTTCCCACAAGCAGGACATCCGCGCCTTCTCCGGCAAAGGCCCCGGCTATGCCGAACCCTATGCCCTCGCTTCCGCCTGTTATAACGGCGGTCTTACCTGTCAGGATCATATTTTCTTCCTCTAATTACTTTATTGCCCGCGGGACATGCCACCCGGGCCCGTTCATGCACTACCGGAAATAATACCAGAAAATATCGGTCCACGACAAGACAACAGTTCGCCTTGATGTTGCATAAGCCGGCAGGGGAGTCCGCCGCAACACCTCCGGACTCCCCTGCCCCCGGGCGGTGTTTTTTATGCCACCCCCTCAACCGTCCCCTTGACGCCTGCCTGTGCATTGCACCCAGAGGGGGGGGCAGGTTGGGGTGAACTATTACGACGGTAATGTTTATTTTAATGCGTCCGCCGGGTTAATGTGATATATGTGATATAATTGTGCCAGAGGGGCTGAAGCGCTTTATGGAACTGTTGTTGTATTTCGAATTAAACCGGCCTGATTTTTCTGATTAATCCAACCGTTTCAAATTAAAGCAACTATTGAAAGAGAGAGGGAGTTTCCTCCCTCTCATGTATTCAAATAATTTCCGTAGATGCAATACGCACATGTTCTGCTGAGACTGTATGGCATTTTTCAGAGGCTGCTGCAACAAGCGAGCCTCTGGCAAGATTGTTCGCTCTCCTGAGCAGTCCTCCGGAACCCTGTTGTATTGCGGTAACCGCCTGCCCGGAGAAGAGATTCTGTTTGCACCCTGCTATACTCAGATGATGCTGCAGATATGCCTCCATTTCATCTCTGCTTAATGTTTCCATATGCCCCCTTGCCACGACTCTTGATGAAAAAGACCTCGATTGCATGAACATGAGATTGTCTGCAAGGTTGTTCTGTCCGGCAAGTATGACAGGCAGCACAGGCCGTGAATCACATTCAAACTGCATCAGTGTATGAAGCTCCGTAAATACATCCAGCCTCAGTATGGATGCCTCATCTATTATGAGCACGGGTTTCTGTTTCTTCTGCAGAAGTTCCATAAGTCCGCTTCTTATTATCTTTGTCAGAAGCGCCTTTGATATGCCTTTGGTCTCCACGTTAAGCGCATGGCATATCTGTTTGTAAAGCTCTGTCACCGACCCCGATGTGGCTGTGACGTACAGTATCCGGTACTCCGACGGATGCAGTGTCGAGGAGGCATATCTCAGCGCTGATGATTTGCCGCTTCCTATATCTCCTGTGATGACGGCTATGGATGCAAGCTGTACTGCAAAGTCAAAACGCTTCTTTGCTCCGATTACGGAATCGCTTTTTATCATGTCTGCTACTCGTATATCCTGTGCAAAGGGTTGTTTCTGAAATCCGAAAAACACTCTGTATTGTCCTGTCATTGTCCCTTGTCCTCCCTGTCTTTGTCGTTGAAGAGTTTCCCGCCTTTGTATCTGTCTTTGTTATTGCCCTGTATTTCCAGGGAATCTCTGCCACGTTTTATCCGGCAGTTGACGTTTACGTCAAGCATTACGGCAAACCCGTATGTCCTGCCTTCGTATAATATCTCCACTCTTGCAGGGTCATGCTCGTGATAAAGAAGATTTACCTTTTTGCCTGTCAGCTCTACAGGGGCCTCATAAAGCCTGCCCTGCAGGGCTATGGTCCTGTCTTTTGCCACTGTCCTTCCTGATGACTTCCTGAAGTGATCTTCCATGTCCCCGGAGGCCGCCCTGATGCATTCTATATGGGATGCGAACCGCTTTATCGGCTCCTCTTTTGTTATGCTGTGAGATGTATTGTTGTAGGTGGTAAGCCACTTGTTGAATGACTCGTTGAGTTTATCAAGTGTCTTTGCATCTGCTGTGCTGAGAAAGCTTTCTCTGACTGTGCGAAACCATCTCTCTATTTTACCCTTGCCCTCGGGCTGATAGGGCCGGCTGTTGATAAGCGCTATGCCTAATGATGCGCAGGTGTGCTGCAGGTGATGGCTCCTGAAGGCCGGGCCGTTGTCCACATATAGTTTCCTCGGTATCCCCCTCATCTTAAGCGCCTTTCTCAGCGCATCTAAAAAACTCTTCAGGTTTTCTCTGTGATAAAACTCCCCGTAAACTGCCAGCCTGCTCATGTCGTCAATGAATGCTATCAGGTAGGTCTTTCTCTGTTTCCCTTCCTCTTCTACGTAAGGGCCGTGCATTACATCGCTCTGCCACAGGTCATTTGGATATTCAGCCTCAAATCTCCTCCTGTCCTCTGGCATGGAGGCCGGCTTTTTCAGCAGCCCTTCTGTCTGCAAAAACCGGTAGAGCGTTGAGTATGTCACTTCCATGCCCGGCAGTATTATCTTCCGCTGTTTCGCCTCACTCATAAACACCGGCAGTGTTAATTCCGGCAGCTCCTTCCTCAATGCCAACAGCCCCTGAGCCGTCTCCTGTTGAATCGCCCTGCTCTTACCCCTGTCTCTGCGCCCCTTCGGGTACAATGATTCCAGTTTGTTGCCCGATGCCCGGTATAGCGCTGTCCATTCCTTGATTGTCGATTCACTGATACTGCTTCTGCTGCTTCCGGGTATCTGCCACTTCCGGACGCACTTGTCCCTTATGAGACGCTTCATCTCTCCGCGACTCAGTATTCTGCCTCCCACAAAGTCCGCTATTACACCATACCTGAACACTGCTATCCGCTTTTTAAGCTCATCTTCCATAAAAACCTCCTTTTTGTTTGATGAACTTTTATACCACAGCGGATTTCCTCTATGTAATTGACACTCTCAGGTTGGGTCTCTGAACTATATGAATTATCTCTCTTTATCCTGCCCTGTGTACGGGTATCCTCCCTATGTTTATAAGCTCATGAAAGCCTTCCAAAACAGACCCGCCAAAACTCATTCCCAGGTATGTCCTGATGTTCTTCTTTATCGCCCTCAGCCAGTGCCCCTGTCTCTGCCTTGTAAATCCTTTGCTCTTATCCCATACTCCTTGCGTTATCCTGTGACAAACCCTTTGAAAGATTATCCTTACCGGTACTTTATGCCTTGACCAGTATCCAAACGGCCTTATCGTATATACGCAGCCGCAGTCCTTACACCGGTAGCGCCTTAAGGTTACGGCTGTCTTATATCCCTCAAAGTATGT
>JALSHG010000021.1 GCA_026982355.1 Thermodesulfovibrio sp. | reverse complement strand
GTCTATTTCACCTCATCTTGAATCAAAGAAGACCTAATGAATAAGGGATTGCGACGTAATCGCTTCTGGCTATGTCGAAATCATCCAGGCGAATCAAAGAAGACCTAATGAATAAGGGATTGCGACCATGGCCGGGGCCAGCGGGCCGCAATCAGTCGTCCGAATCAAAGAAGACCTAATGAATAAGGGATTGCGACGGTACCGCCCGACGTACATGTCGTCGTCCTTCCCGGGAATCAAAGAAGACCTAATGAATAAGGGATTGCGACTCTTCCTGCTTGGCAAGTTTCAGCAACCTTGCCAGCTGAATCAAAGAAGACCTAATGAATAAGGGATTGCGACCGCCCGGCCGAAGGCGCCTATCCACCTGATTATTTCCAGAATCAAAGAAGACCTAATGAATAAGGGATTGCGACCTACCGCCGGAGCACCTCCCTTCGGGTGAGGGAAAATGAATCAAAGAAGACCTAATGAATAAGGGATTGCGACTTCCAGTAATCTGGCAAGGCGGTCTGGAGGCAGGAATCAAAGAAGACCTAATGAATAAGGGATTGCGACGGGGCATCCACAGGGGAGTCATAAGGTAGACTCCGAATCAAAGAAGACCTAATGAATAAGGGATTGCGACGCATCGTATCGCTCTAAGTCGAGCTCGAAGAACTGCTGAATCAAAGAAGACCTAATGAATAAGGGATTGCGACAGCTTTTCCGGAGGCAGGTTCTTAACCTCCTCCGAATCAAAGAAGACCTAATGAATAAGGGATTGCGACCTTTCGGCCTCCTGAAGCTTCTCCTGAAGCTTCGAATCAAAGAAGACCTAATGAATAAGGGATTGCGACGGAATCCGCTCCCATGCGTCTCGACCGGGATTTCCAGAATCAAAGAAGACCTAATGAATAAGGGATTGCGACTGCTCGGGTTCCTGCTTGGCAAGAGCTAAAAGCCTTGAATCAAAGAAGACCTAATGAATAAGGGATTGCGACCCACAACCGGCGGGTTGTGACAGGGAGAGAATCTGAATCAAAGAAGACCTAATGAATAAGGGATTGCGACATGGTATGCACGTATACACGCATACCAACAGGATGTGAATCAAAGAAGACCTAATGAATAAGGGATTGCGACAGCTATCGTTGGAGCGGATGCGAGCGTCATCTTGTGAATCAAAGAAGACCTAATGAATAAGGGATTGCGACGGGGATGGGGGCAGTGCTTCTTATCCGTGTAAAGGAATCAAAGAAGACCTAATGAATAAGGGATTGCGACTCAGGTCGATGCGGTCAGGGGTATAATATACCAGCCTGGAATCAAAGAAGACCTAATGAATAAGGGATTGCGACCGCCCTGCCGAATGCCCCTATCCACCTCACTATTTCCGAATCAAAGAAGACCTAATGAATAAGGGATTGCGACGACCACTCTATAAAGTCAAAAGCATTACTAAGAATCAAAGAAGACCTAATGAATAAGGGATTGCGACCCTCCTCCAGCAGTGAGGTTTCCAGGACTTGAAGAATCAAAGAAGACCTAATGAATAAGGGATTGCGACGAGAGAAGTGCTCAGTAGTTGGATAGTTAGCCGAATCAAAGAAGACCTAATGAATAAGGGATTGCGACAGGGAGGCGGAGCACCTCCCGAGTGAGATTATCTGAATCAAAGAAGACCTAATGAATAAGGGATTGCGACGGGTGATCGTGATTCGTGAGCGTGATTCGTGACCGTGAAGGAGAATAAAGGGTGGAGGAGACAAGGGAAGGTTGAGGATTTAGATATTTTCAGGTTATCCCATGAACTGACCTTGCAGATTTATAAGGTAACCGGGGATTTCCCCGATGAAGAAAGGTTTGGATTAATTCCACGGATGAGAAGGTCTGCTGCTTCAATTCCTGCAAATCTTATGGAAGGCGGATGCCGGGTCCCCGGTATCTCGTGGTTTTATGAAACTTTCCCGGCGGACTCGCCCGTGCCGCTTATGCAACATCAGGGACATTACCGAAACTCTTGACGATACAGCTTGTTCTGCTATATTATTAAATTAGCAATAACTCATAAGGATGCCTGTTATGAAGGAAGCTGCGGCGCTGTTTAAGATACTTTCGGTGGATAAAAGAATAGAAATCGTTGAATTGCTCAAGAAAAAACCGATGAGCGTCAACGGCCTTGCCGATAAACTGGGCATTACACAGTCGGCGGTCTCGCAGCACCTGAGGGTGCTGAAAGCCGCCGGGCTTGTGAGGGATAAGAGGAAGGGATACTGGATATATTATTCCCTGAACAAAGATGCGCTTGAAAGATGCCGCCGTCGCCTCAACCGGATATGCACGTGCGGTTGTCCGGTGAGCCGCGCGGATACGGACAGGAAAGATAAGGCTTGAAGGGAAAATATATTTTTTCCCCATTTATATAAGTATCCATGTTGATACTTATATGGAAAGGAGGTGACGGCCATGACGAGGGACGAACAGGAAATCAAAAAGCAGGATGAAGATCGGAAGAATCCCGGGCCCGGAAGCGGAACGAAGAGTTCCTGTGACTGCGGCTGCATACCGCCGCCTGTAAAATCATAACGGGTATGCGGCAGCTCGATGTTGTATGAAGGGGGAGGGTGGGTATTCTTATGCAGGTGTGATGTATAATACTAACCATATCCATGAGAAGAACTTTGATGCCGGGACAAGGATAAATGCAGAAAACCAAGGTCGTCTACCAGTGCCAGAGCTGCGGTCACTCAACCCCGAAGTGGCTCGGGAAATGCCCTGACTGCGGTGAATGGAACAGCTTCGCAGAAGAACAGCGCATCACCGGACTGAAAGGCCGGAAGACCGCACAGCCTGTTGCGCTCACGGAGATCACCGCTTCGCAGGACAGCAGGTTTTCCACGGGAATCGGAGAACTTGACAGAACACTGGGCGGCGGCGTGGTTATGGGCTCTGTTGTCCTGATAGGCGGTGATCCCGGCATCGGGAAGTCCACGCTTGTACTGCAATCCCTGAACGGGCTTACGGGACTGGGCAAGGTTCTTTATGTATCCGGCGAGGAGTCACCTGAACAGGTGAAGCTGCGGGCGGAGCGGCTCAGCATAAGGTCTGACGAAATTATCCTGCTGCCCGAGACATCCCTCGAGGGAATCGTATCGGCTTTCCGGAAGATTAATCCGCGGGTGATTGTAATCGATTCGATCCAGACGATTTTCACCCCGGATCTTCCGTCGGCTCCGGGCTCAGTCGGCCAGATAAGGGAGTGCGCTACGAAACTGATGTTTCTTGCCAAGAAATACTCCGTCCCGCTCTTCCTGATAGGCCACGTCACCAAGGAGGGCGCAATCGCGGGCCCGAAGGTGCTGGAGCACATCGTCGACACGGTCCTTTATTTCGAGGGTGACAAGGGCAATCCCTTCAGAATACTGAGGGCGGTCAAGAACAGGTTCGGCTCGACGAATGAAATCGGCGTATTCGAGATGATGGAGTCAGGGCTTAAAGAGGTGGACAACCCCTCCCGGCTCTTTATCTCCGAACGCCCCGTCAATGTTCCGGGCTCAGTCGTCACCGTCAGCCTCGAAGGCACAAGGCCCCTGCTTGTGGAGATTCAGGCCCTTGTGACAACGTCAAGCTTCGGTGTCCCGAGAAGGACCGCGCTCGGTGTTGATTACAACAGGGTCAATCTCCTGATGGCAGTGCTTGACAAGCGTCTCGGAATGCGCCTGGGCGGAATGGATGTTTACGTGAACGTGGTCGGAGGCTTGAAGGTCGACGAGCCGGCGATCGATATCGCGATTATGGCTGCGGTTGCGTCATCTTTCAGAAACCGGCCCGTAGACACGGCGACCTTCACCTTCGGCGAGGCCGGCCTGTCAGGGGAATTGAGGGCGGTGAGCCAGGCCGAGACAAGGATCACGGAGGCCGCAAAGCTTGGATTCAGGAAAGGTATCGTACCTGCCGGCAATGCAGATATACCCGGCAGGCATAATATCGAAATCACGGGAGTGAAAAATGTCGAAGAAGCTGTTGAGATTCTGTTTTATTAGCATAGTCCTCGTTATTGCGGGATGTGCGCCCAGGGTGACGATAACGCCGCCGCCTCAGTATACGGACCGCGATCTTTCGCTCGGCGAGATCGTTGCAACGGCCGGCGGCGATATCGAGACGCTGAAGGCCATAGCTGATATAAAGATTGAAAAGAACAACAGGCCCTATGATTTCATCAACGCGTCCATACTGGTCAGGAAGCCCGGCATGGTGCACATGAGGATATACAAGTTCGGCATGCTGGTGAAGGACTTTGTGATCAAGGACGGAAGGCTCCACGTCCTGTCGGGCAAGGAAGGCGGCGGACTGAAGAAGCTCGGGGACGAGTTCTACAGCGCGGTTTTCTGGTGGGACGACATGGATGATGCTGTTATGAGTACAAACGGCGGAAAATACGTCATCAGGTCGGGAAACAGGGTGATAGATATTGACAGGGCCACGCTCCTGCCCGTAAGGCAGGCTGTGAGCGCATTTAACAGGAAAATACTGATTACATACAGCAGGCCGGTGAATAACAGCGGATTCTGGTATCCCTCGGTGATTGAAATATCCGCGGGCGAGTTCAGGTTTACGGTGAAGCTGAAAAAACTGCTGAAGAATCCCCCGGCGGGCAGGCGTGATTTTCAGGCGCCTGTTGAAAGCTGACCCTTCCGCCTCTCAATCGTAGTCCCTGAACTCCTCTTCATTGCCTTCGGCCTCGGCGGGTTTCAGGTCGAGATTCATTGCAACGGCCTCTATGATAGCCCTGCCCACAGGTTTTTCCCTGATAAGAAAACCCTCCAGTATGGCATTGTCGCATATGGTGTTGATCAGCCGTGGAATGCCTCTTGAATAAATATGAATGAACTTGATTGCCTCCGGTGTGAATATCGGTTCCCTGCATCCTGCCACGTTGAGCCGGTGTGTAATGTAATCCCGGGTGATATTTTCATCAAATCCGGTTAATTTGAACTTTACGACCACGCGCTGTTTCAGGGCCGAATCCAGCGCGAGAATCTCTTCAAGCTCCGGCAGGCCGAACAGCACAAGGGTCATCAGCTTCCCTTCGTCAATCTCCATGTTGAGAAGCCCGCGCAGTTCCTCCATGATTTCTTTTGACCTGAGCATCTGCACTTCATCTATGAGCACCACGGTCTTAAGCCCCAGTTTATGCAGGGCGCGGAGTCTCCGCAGGAGCTGTCCCAGTATCTCCAGCTTTGTCCTGCCGACGTCCTTTATCCCGATCTGCATCGCGATTTTTCTCATCAGCCAGTCTGTGGTTACGGAGGTATGCAGCACTATGAGGAGGGCGGCCTCGTATTTCTCTTCATCCAGCTCGTTGAGCATTCTTCTTGCAAGCGTGGTCTTGCCCGTGCCCACGTCACCCACCACCACTGCAAGCCCCTTCATGGTGTCCACCGCGTATTTGAGCCTCAGGAGGGCCTCGGAATGCTGAGCGCTGTTGAAGTAAAACCTGTCGTCTATGGAAGTCGAGAACGGATATTCTTTTAAATTATAAAATTCCAGGAAGTCCATCATGGAAAAATTTCAAGCTGAAAAAAAACAAACTTGCACAAGGATAAGACATCCGGTCGAGGTTTATTATACCTTAAATTCAAATTTAATGGTTGCGCGGTATGCCTTGCGGCTGCATAAAAAGCATTGCCGGCAGGCAGTGGCAGCCGCAGGTGTTACGGCGGTCTCCCCTGCCTGCTTATGCAATATCAAGGGTCTATAAGTATGATATCCTGTTCTTCTTCGGCTTTGGCCTTGTCACCGCCGGCTCCGGCCCGGGGTGATGTTCCGCTTCAGGCCCCGGCTGATGCTCAGGTTCAGGCTTCCGGGCTCTCAGCTCATCAAGCATCATGGAGACATCCCTGAAAGTAGGATCCTGGTTGTGGATGTCGGTATAAATCCGCAAGGCGTTTGCATCATCCCCGTTGCCCGCATACGCCTCGGCCGTTTCATAGAGTATATCGAGATACCCGGCGCTGTCAGGGGAGAGCTCTGCGATGACCTTTTCGAATTCTCTCACGGCTTCGGCATAAGAACCTTTTTCCATATAACACAGCGCAAGCATCCGGGAGTTACGGATCGTCCTTGCGGGGTCCTCGGCCGCTATCCTGAGCTCCCGCACGGCCTCATCCAGAAGCCCCTGACGCCTGTAGGTGATTCCAGCCTGAAAATGCTTTTCATAATCCCTGGCGCTGCTTGCGGGCTCCTCATCCAGTTCTTTCAATATTTCATTCATTGCCGCGTTGACACTCGGTCCGCCCTGCCGGGGTTTCTCATGGACAGCCTCTGTGCCTTCCTCAGCAGACTGTGGAGACTTCAGTGCAGTGAGTTCATTTTTTATCTCGCTGTTGCCCGGAAAAGCCGAAAGGAGTTCTTCATATATCCGTACAGCTTCATCCTTAAGTCCCTGCCGGGCATAAAAATCAGCTTCGGTTTTTTTTGCGGCGAAATATTCGGACGACATCTCTCCGGAATCCTGCCGCGAGGTTTCCGGCCCCTGCGCATCAGGCGCCGCCGTGTCTCCGCCGGCGGCGGGAGACTCGCCCGCGTCGTACAGAGATTCACCCGCGGGAGACGCCGTTCCCAGCTTGCCTTCAAGCTCCCGTATCTTATCCCGGATTCCGGTGTCGTCCGCGCTTAATTCCAGGGCCTCCTTATACGACCGGACGGCATCTTCAAGCGCACCCCGGCTTTCATGGAGCTCGGCCAGTTCCTTTAATTCGACCAGCAGCACTTCGTTGTCGCCTTTTCCCCTGTAGATGCTCACAAGGCGCTGCCTGACGGGTATGGAGCGTATCTCCATGAACGGGTTCAGCAATTCAAGGGCGTACGCCCATTTCCGGGTCTCTATGGCTTCATCTATGCACGGCATCAGCGCTTCCCATGCATCGTCGATCTCTCCTTCGCTGATATAAAGGGCGCCGAGGAGTTTTTTTACTTCATTGTCCGAGGGGTCTTTTTCAACCAGTTTCAGGAGCACATCCCTCGCGCCGTCTGTCTTGTTGGCCTTGATAGCAAGGTTGGAGTAGTTGAGCAGTATATTCCTGTCATCCGGGGCAGAGGATATGACCTTCGAAAGATAGTCCAGGGCCTGCTCGAGGTTGCCGGCTTTCTCGGCTATGGCGCTGAGACCCGTAAGCGCGGTTATGTTACCGGGATCAATTTCGATCGCCTTCCGGTAAAACGCCTCCGCCTTGCCTGTATCGCCCTTTTCAAGGTAATCCGACGCAATTACGGTGAAACCCTTTGCAGCCCGTTCATTGAATCCCAGCTTCAGTGAAAGTTCGGCTATCTTTATCTTGATATTTATGTCGAACGGGGAAAAACGCAGCGTTGTCTGATAGACCTCGAGGGCTTTTTTGATATCCCCGTCCGCCTCGAGTTTGTTTGCGACCTTCAGCAGGTCTTCGGTTGCCTGGGTTGTGAAACCCCTTTCCGCGTTCAGCTCCGCCAGTGATATGACGGCGTCCGTCCTGTCGGGGTCGAGATTGAGTATTTTCTTGTAAAGCGCTATGGCCTTCGGATAGAAACCGTCTTCCCTGAATATGCCGGCCGCCTTTGTAAAGGATTCTATCGCCTCTTTCTGCGCCCTCTTTTTGAGGTATAAATCCCCGATGGTGTTGTGTATGTTGCCGTCCTTGCCGGAAGCCAGCAGCTTGGACCACTCGGCAATGGCCTCATCGATCTGGCCTCTTGCGGTGAATTTCTGCGCGGCGTTTATGATGGAGGTTTTATCTTTCATTATTCATGCCCGGTTGCATTAAAACCCCGGGGCGGCACGCGAGCCGGAAGCTTCTTCCCGGCCCTCATGCTCCGTCCAGCATACTTAAAATTATGATAGTAGCTTCTCCAGGACAAAGTCAACGAAGACACCGCCTTGCACAGCGGGTATGAAAACACCGCCCGCGGGCAGGGGAGTCCGGAGGTTTTACGGCGGACTCCACAGCCGGCTTATGCAACATTAAGGTTAAGGCAAACCGTCCCTCGCCTCAGTGCCCCCCGGAGATGGCGGGTTGACGGCTTTTGCAGGGCCTCAACGGGGAAACGCCGTATAAGGTTCTGGTAAAATATCGGGTATCAAACAGCAAAGGGAGGTTAGGTTGGATATGACATCCGGACGCATTATGAGTTTCCGTATCTGTGCCGTCTTTGTCATGGTGCTGCTTCTGCCGCTGTCTTCCGCCTTCTGCGCCGTTCGGGAGGAATTGCCGTCTCCCCTGGCCTCGCACTTCAGGAAGCAGTACACCGACGATCTGGACGGACTCCTCGCCAAACACTACATAAGGGTGCTGACCACTTTCAACAAGACCAATTTTTACATATCCGGCAACAAGTTCTACGGGTTTGAGTACGCCCTCATAAGGGATTACGAAAAGTTCCTCAACAGGCATAAAAAACGTGGAGACCTGAAGGTGGTCGTGGAATTTATCCCCGTGTCCCGTGACCGGCTTATCCCCGCGCTTGTAAAGGGATACGGAGACATTGCAGCCGCCGGGCTCACCATCACACCGGAGCGCCTTGAAAAAGTGGATTTTACCCTGCCGTATTTAACGGGCATTGACGAGGTAATAGTCGTGAATAAAAACGTCAGGGGCATCAAAACCCTCCCGGACCTCTCGGGACGTAAAATATTCGTGCGGCAAAGCAGCAGTTATTACGAAAGCCTTGTCTCCCTGAACAGAAAGCTTCGCGGAGAGGGCAGGAAACCTGTAAAGATTATCAGGGCGGATGAAAATCTCGAGACCGAGGATATTCTTGAACTGGTCAACGCCGGTGCAATCAGGATCACCGTGGCGGACAGCCATATAGCCGGAATATGGTCCCGCGTTCTCGGCAACCTGCGGGTGCTGGACAACCTGAAGGTCCGTTCCGGGGGCAGGATCGCCTGGATGGTCAGGAAGAACAATCCGCGGTTGAAGGAAAACCTGAACGGGTTTATACGAAAGCACCGCAAGGGCACGCTCCACGGCAACATCTATTTCGAGCGGTATTACAAAAACACGAAATGGATTACAAATCCACTCACGGAGCAGGAAGACAGGAGGCTGCGCCGGTATACGGCGTTGTTCAGGAAATACGCCGGGCGATACGGTTTCGACTGGATGCTCATCATGGCCATGGCGTTTCAGGAGTCGGGGCTGGATAACCGCAAGAAAAGCCGTGCCGGCGCCGTAGGCATAATGCAGGTGCGCCCGTCGACGGCATCGGGAAAAAACATAGGCATCGGTGATGTGCATCTGCCGGAAAACAATATTCACGCGGGCGTAAAGTATCTTGCCTTTCTGCGGGACCGGTATTTCAGTGATCCGGGCATACGGCCGCGGGACCGCGTGAGGTTTGCGCTTGCGGCTTACAATGCCGGACCTGCAAAGATAAAGAAGATGAGAAGGACGGCGGGGAAAATGGGCCTGAACCCGGACCGCTGGTTCAGAAATACGGAGATTGCAGCCCTGAAGTACATAGGGCAGGAGACAGTCAGGTATGTAAGCAATATAAACAAATACTATCTGATCTTCAAGCTGGTTTTTGAGAAAGACAGAGTGCGGAGCAATGAAAAAAGGAAAATAAGCGGGATGTAAGACATGCAAACTTAACTTTAATGTTGCATAAACAGGCAGGGGATTCCGCCTTAAAACCTCCGGACTCCCCTGACCGCGGGCGGCGTTTTTATGCAACTGTAAGGATAAACCTTAATGTTGCATACGCCGGCTGTGGAGTCCGCCGTAAAACCTTTATAAAGTATAAAGCGGGGCTCTTGCAAAAGTCCTCCGTCCGTCACCTCGAACGGAGAGAGAGGTCTTATACCTGCATCGATACCGAAAGATTTCTCCCTCCGGTCGAAATGACATATACGGGTATTTTCACACTTTTGCAAGAGGCTCAGGCGATGGGATATGTCCCTGTTGCAGGACTTAACGGAGAGTGAAGTTCAAAAAGACGGCCATATGCCGTGCGGAATATGTCCTGAAGGTATCGCGGATAAAGCTTTTCCTCCGGACTCCCCTGCCCGCAGGCGATGTTTTTATGCCGCTGTAAGGTAATGCTACTGTAAGGTGAAGGTCAGGAAGACGTTGATACGCAGCGCTGCGTCCACCTTCCCGACACACACCTTCCCGCACCGATTGACATTTAAGAAGGGAATATGTTTGAATTAGAGGTCTGCCGAAAAGGATTCTCCTTATGCAGGCGCGAATGGATGTGAGGAAGAGGGGTGAGAATCCCCCGCTGCCCCGCAGCCGTGAAGGGAACGAAAGCCCGGAACAAGCCACTGCCATGGATAACACCATGGCGGGAAGGCGGGCGAGTAGGAAAGAGAAGCGGTTTAACCCGCAACGCGTAACGTTTTTGCCCTTAGCCGGAAGACCTGTCCGTTCGGAATTTCCTCGAGGGAGGTGAGATGATGCTTCCGTTTTTCAGTCTCTTTTATTTTATCCCCCCGTAATGCATGATGGATGGATCCTTCATCAAGTTCCGGACAGAAGACACAAAGCAGTCCGAAAACAAAAACAAAGGAGATATTCAATGAAGAACAGACATGTGACATTTGCCTTAACCGTCATGCTGCTCTTTGCCTTTACGGGGAGCGCGTTTTCCATGCTCAAGACCATGACCCTCAAGAAGGAGCCCGCCATAGTGATTGCGGCCTTCGGCACAACCACGAAGGCGCAGGCGACCTATGACTTTTTCGAGGAGCAGCTCAGAAAGGAGCTCCCGGCAAAATACAGAAACTACGAGGTGCGCTGGGCCTTTACTTCAGAGATAGTGCGCGAAAGGGCCAACAGGAAATTCAGGGAGGCCGGAGTTGAGAAGAGGTACCGCAGCCTTGCACAGGTGGTGTCAAACCTTGAAGACGAAGGCTACAGGAAGATAGCGGTCCAGCCACTGCACATCTTTCCGGGCATAGAGTATGAGCACGTTGTGGAGATGTCCGATGCGCTCACCGAGGTTTTCAAGGACTTCAACCTGAGGATCAAGGTCGGCGAGCCGCTGCTTCAGTACTGGTGGGACATGAGGACGGTGGCGGAGGCGTTGAAACAGGACCTGCTGCCCCCGGACAAAGGCTGTAACGTCCTTGCCGCTCACGGCACCGGCGAGACGGCCGTTGGAAGCAATTCGACATACCTCGGTCTTGCAAGGCTGCTTTCCGTTGAATTCGACAATACATTCCTCGGGAGCGTGGAGGGAATAACATCAAGGGAAGAGGCCCTTGCAAGCGCAAAGGCATGCAGTGTGAAGAGGGTCAGGTTCATCCCCTTCATGTATGTCGCCGGCGATCATGTCATGAACGACATAATGGGCGCTGAACCGGATGAAGAGGGTGAGCTTTCATGGTCGCTCGAGATGAAGAAACAGGGGTTTACAACCGACGTCACAACAGCCGTTTATAAAGGCCGGCGATACTACAAGGGGCTTGGATTCTACCCCGAGGTGAACAGTATTTTCATCAAGAGCATAGTCAGGCTGCTGGAGAAGTTCGAGCTGTAAACCTTAATGTTGCACAAGCCGGCGGGAGAGTCCGGCGTAAAACATTTATAAAGCGATGGGATATCGGAAATATGTCTTTATTGCAGGAGGTAACGGAGAGTGAAATTCCAGAGGATGTCGATAAGCCGTGCGGAATACTTCCTGAAGGTATCGCAGATAAAGCTTTTCCGCCGGACTCCACAGCCGGCAGGCGATGTTTTTATGCAACTGTAAGGTAAAGGCATGCCGCGGCTTGAATCGAAGACAGTGCGCATCATGCGCAAGATACACAGGTGGGGCGGTCTACTGCTGGCCGCCTTCATCATTTTCTATTGCATCACGGGGATACTCCTGAACCACAGGAGGTATTTCGGATACTTTGTCTCAAGGGAGAAGACCGTCTATGAAGTGCCCGTCTCGGACATCGGAATGATGACATCGTTTATCGACTATTATAAAAAACAGATAGGCAGGGCCGACGACCCGACCGTCATAAGGATACGTGGCGGCAGGACGGTGGAGTTTCTCTACGGCTCCCACGGCAGGACGACTTATGTGATTCATCCCCGGGAGGGCGTGATGGAGAAAATCGAGAAATTTCCGCAACAGCCGTTGTACCTGCTGAACAACCTGCACAAGGCATTTCAGACTGACACATCGTGGGTGATACTGACAGATATTGTTTCCGTGTTTATAATAATTGCCACCATAACAGGGCTGGTGGTCCTGAGATACCGTTTGTCTGACTATATCATGGTCTTCGGAGGAGTCTTGATATTTTTGGCGGGAGCGTTTCTGTGGCAGTAGCGGAACGGGCGGGAAAGGTCCTCGAGGCCCGGGGACTCGTCAAGAAGTTCGGTGAAAAGACCGCCGTGGCCGGGATTGCGCTCGATATCCGGGAAGGTGATTTCACCGGTCTTCTCGGCCCGAACGGCGCGGGAAAAACAACCACTATCAAGATGCTCACAGGGCTTATAAAACCCACGGGAGGCGAGATATATTATTACGGCAGGGACTTTTTCACTTGCCCGAAGGATGCAAAGAGGCACATAGGGGTCGTCCCACAGCACAGCAATGTGGACAGGGACCTTACCGCCTATGAAAACCTGTACCTGCATTCCATACTTCACGGTATACCGAAGAAACGGAGGAGGGAAAAGATATATGAAGCCCTCGAGTTTGCAGGCCTCCTGGATCACAGGGACAGGCAGGTCAAGACCTTTTCGGGCGGAATGAAAAGGAGGCTTGTGCTTGTAAGGGCGCTGCTTCACGGGCCGGGGATACTGTTTCTTGACGAGCCCACGGTCGGACTCGACCCCCAGATACGGAAGAACATATGGGACCTGATCCTTAAAATAAATCAGCAGAAGGGCATGGCGATCCTGCTGACCACCCATTATATTGAAGAGGCTGAGAAGCTCTGCCGCAGCACGTACATCATAGACAAGGGCAGGATCATCATCAAAGGCGCGCCGGATGACCTGAAGAAGGATATAGGCGGATATGTGCTGGAGATATTCCGGGAGGACGGGATAGAAGAGGCGTTTTTCGCATCAAAGGAAGACGCGCTCGAAAGGCTCAGGGGATGCCCCCACACGTGCAAGGTGAGGGAGGTCACCCTTGAGGATGTGTTTATAAAACTGACGGGGAAAAGGATCAATGTTTAACGGTTTCAGGGGTGTGCTTTACAGGGAGATAAACGTCTTCAGGAAACGGGCAGGAAAGCAGATACTGGCGTCCTCGCTCTCGCCGCTCCTGTTCCTGATCGCATTCGGCTGGGGATTCGGCGACAGGGTCGCGGTGGACGGGCTCCCGTACATAACCTTCCTGATACCGGGGCTCATAACCATGAGCAGCCTGAACCAGAGCTACGGCATCGCCCAGGAGCTGAACATAACGAGGTTCTATTTCCACGTGTTTGACGAATATCTTATTGCACCGATATCCCACGTGGAGATCGTACTCGGGGAGGCCGCCTACGGCATGTTCAAGGGCCTTCTGAGCACGGCCCTTATATTTGCATACTCCGTCATCTTCGGCGTGAAGCTGACAGTGGGCCCCGTGTTTTTTCTTGCAATACTGACGCATACGTTCCTTTTCACAACGCTCGGCATCACCATAGCAATGCTTGTGAGGGACCACGGGGATCAGGCCGCTGTCAACACGTTCGTGATCACCCCCATGATATTCCTGAGCGGGACTTTCTTCCCCGTCGAAAAACTGCCGGTTGTCTTTAAGTGGCTGGTATATGCTCTGCCTCTTACGTACTCGACCAAGGTGATAAGGGCCGCACTTACGGGCGGAGATGTAAACATGCTTTATTTCATGCTGATGCTCGGCTTTGCAGCCGTGTTTTTCGTCGCCGCCCTGAGGGCGGTGGGGAGGGTGGAGGGATGAGAATCATCCTTCCCGCAGCGCTCGTGCTCGCGTTTATAGCCGCGGTTTCGGCGGGCGCGGTAAAGATAGACTTTTTCAGCATGTCCGAGATGGAAAGGAACATACTCTTTGATGTGCGGCTGCCGAGGGTTGTGCTTGCCGGGCTGGTGGGGGCCGCGCTTGCGCTGAGCGGGGTCCTCTTCCAGTATGTAATGAAAAACCCGCTTGCGGACTCGTTCACGACCGGTGTCTCCGCCTCGTCCGCAATGGGCGCCGTGATAGCCATCATGCTGGGGCTCATGCCGTACATCCCGCTCTTTGCCCTGGCGGGGGGGATCGCAGGCCTGTATCTCGTGTACAGGATAGCCTCTTACAGGGGCCGGATACAGCCTATCACGATGCTCCTGGCAGGCATTGTGCTCAGCACATTCGCATCTGCAACCATAAGCTTCATGAAATTTCTGAGCGATGATGCGGTAAGCTCCATAATATTCTGGCTCATGGGAGGCTTTCAGGCCGCCACCCCTTTGAAGGACCTTATACTCTTTGCGGTCATCTGCTTCTCGTTCCTGTCGGTCAGGGGGGATTATCTCAAACTCGATATCCTCTGCTTTGACGACACCACGGCCTCATCGACCGGCGTGGATGTCAACAGGCTGAGGAAGAAGCTGTTCTTTGCAGCGGCCCTGCTCACCGCCTTCAGCGTGGGCTACGCGGGCATCATCGGTTTTGTGGGACTCATTATCCCGCACATACTGAGGCTCGGCAACCTTGTAAAGGCCTCATACCTGCTGCCAGCATCGCTTACGGGCGGCGCCGCATTCATGATGGCCACTGACCTGGTTGCAAGGACGATCCTTCAGGGGGGGCAGGAACTGCCCGTGGGCGTGATAACATCCTCGATCGGCGGGGTGTTCTTTCTGTACCTGCTGATAAAGCGGAGAAAGGAGCTTTTCTATTTTAATTGAGCTTAAAGACATAAGGGCGGCGCTCGGGAAATTCACCCTGGAGGTGGACGGCCTGCACATCGGAAAGGGAGGGCTGATTGCGGTGCTCGGCAACAACGGAAGCGGCAAGTCCACCTTTCTCAATGTGATGTCCGGGCTGCTGGAATTTACAGGCGGCTACAGGGTCAACGGAAGGCCGTTCAGGGAGATGGCGCAGGCGGAGAGCGCCCGGCTGATGGGTTTCCTGCCCCAGGAGGCGGCGCTCAACATGCCGTTTGACGCATTTTACGTCGTGCTTACGGGCAGGTTCATCCATTCGGACGGGCGGATGTATTCCCGCGCGGATATCGCCCGCACCGAAAATGTAATGAAGAGATTCGATGTGTTTCACCTCAGGGACAGGCTCTTCAATGCCCTGTCGGGCGGTGAAAAGCAGAGGGTCCTTCTTGCGAGGGTGATGAACATGGATACCGACATATTCCTGCTCGATGAGCCTTTCAGCGGCATAGACATATTGCACCAGATAAAAATCGTGGATGTTTTCAGGCGCATTCGTAGTGAAAAAATCATCATGGTGGTCATTCACGACCTGTCGTTTGCAATACACCATTTCGACAGGTTTCTCCTTTTCAGGGATGGTCGCCTGCTGTATGACATGAAAAGGGACGATCTGTCCCCCGAGATGCTCTCAGAGGTATTCGGGGTCAGGGTGGGCTTCGCGGAACAGGATAACAGGATGTTTGTTTATACGGAGGAAATGTAAAATGATGCAGAAACCGGAGCACGGAAGAAACATGACGGAGACGGGAAAATCCAGGCTGCTTATCAAGATGATGCTTGCCGGCATTATAATATGCCTTGCGGCGTTTGACGGTTCCAGCGCGTGGGCATACAAGAGAATAGTGGTGCTTTACCCTGCGGTAAGCCCCATACTTATTGAGCTCGGGGCGCTGGACATGATCGTCGGGACAACGCGCAGCGACCATGCAGTTAAAGATGCGGTAAAGGTCGGCTCGCACCTGAGGCCGAACATCGAGCTGCTGAATGCGCTCGCCCCTGATCTTATAATAGCAGGCTCGCAGAGGGCGTTCCCCAGGGAGATGGAGCAAAGGGTGAAGGCTGCCGATATTTTATATTACAATCCCGTAACGCTCGATGAAATCCTCGCGAAGATCAGGAAGATCGGCGACATGCTTGAAAGGAGGGACAGGGCGGAGAAACTGGTGCTCAGGTTGAAGAAAAGGCTTGAAGACATCAGGCCCCTGCCGGCAGAGCCGTCCGTAATCTATGAAGTCATGGCGGAGCCGCTCAGGGTGGCCGGGGAAAAGAGCATAGTGACATCGATTGTCAGTGCGGCAGGCGGCAGGAATCTCGTGAAGATCGACAGGAAACATGCGGTCATATCCACCGAAAAGGTGCTGCAGTTGAGACCGGATTTCTACATATACCAGGTCGGCCCGATGAATAAAAATCCGGTCCCGCCGGGGGAAAGGCCTTTTTACAAATCACTGAAGGCGGAGTTTGTGAAGGTTGACGAGCTTGAGTTTGCAAGGCCGGGGATCAACGCCTTTGATGCCGCGGTAAACCTCAACAGGATATTCCTGGGGGCCGGTCATGAATAAAACTGTTTACTCCATCGGCCTGGGCCCCGGGGACCACGAGCTCATCACGGTCAAGGCAAAGAGGATACTCGAGGAATCGGACATTGTGGTGGTCCCCCAGTCGAACGAGCAGGGCAGGAGTGTTGCGAGGGAGATTATACTCCATTATATCGATGCATCAAAGATACGCATGTGCCACATCCCCATGACCAACAACAGGGAGGAACTGGCGGGGAGGTATGCGCGTCTTGCAGAAGAGATAAAAGGCATGGTTGAACAGGGCAGGGCCGTGGCCTATGTCACACAGGGAGACCCGACCATCTACAGCACATCGAACTACCTCACGGAGAGATTGCGTGCCGTGGGGGTGCGGGTGAGGCACGTTCCCGGTATAAGCTCCATCAATGCCGCGGCATCAATGCTCGGGGTCCCGCTGAGCATAAAGAAGGGGAATTTCGGGGTTTACGAGATGCCCCGTGACCCGGCGACGGCCGCGGACCTGATACGGAGGCATCCCACGACAGTGTTCATGAAGGTCAACAACAGGCTGCCGGCGCTTATTGAGACAGTGAAGATGACGGAGCCGGAGGAAGCGTTTCTTGTGAGGCGCATAGGACTGGACGGCGAGGCGGTTTATGATATGCTCAACGGCGCGCCCCCGCCGGAGTCCGCGTACTTGTCGGTGGCGATTATAAAGAGGCGCAGGACGGCCTGAATCTCCAGGAGAAAGGAGGTGACGAATATTGAAGAAGGCAAAGACGTCTGAGAAAAAAGCGAATGCAAAGGCAGCGATCTCCTATCACATGAAATGTGCAAAGACGGCCAACGGGCTGACGCATTTCGTGATGTACGGCGATGTGCCGAAAAAGAAGATGCCTCTTTAGAAGGGAAGAAGGTTCAGGCGGTTGAATTCCGCCTGGACCTCTTTACTTGCCGGCCGGTCTTTTTTACGGCTGTTTGCCTTAATCTCAATCTTAATCTTAACCTTAATGCGGCATAAACGTGCAGTGGAGTCCGGCGTAAAACCTCCGGACTCTCCCGCCCGCGGGCGGTGTTTTCATGCAACCGTAAGGTAAACCTTAATATTGCATAAGCCGGCTGTGGAGTCCGGCGTAAAACCTTTATAAAGCGATGGGATATCGGAAATATGTCCCTGTTGCAGGACTTAACGGAGAGTGAAATTCCCAAAGACGGCAATATGCCCTGCGGGATATGTCCTGAAGGTATCGCAGATAAAGCTTTTCCGCCGGACCCCACAGCCCGCAGGCGATGTTTTTATGCCACTGTAAGGTAAAATAATAAGGAGACGGATGAAAATGAGCAAAAAGAACGGGAGCGGTTATTCGAAAACGAAGGATCGGAGAGGCCTTTCTTTCTCTGATATTGACGACAACTGGAAACTCGTGATTGATGCGGACAATCTCTTCTGGAGCCTTCTGGCAAGGGACAACGGCAATTTCACTCTTCCCGACAGGCTGATCGACCTGTATAGAAAAGAAAGGGAACACCTTGATACCGAGATGCACAACTTCAGGTTCAATGAGCCGCTTAACTGTGTATACATAGATCCCACGGACAGGTGCAACGCCGACTGCCCCTACTGTTACATCCCTTCAAAGATACGGAGGCACGGCACGCAGATGACGGCCGGACAGCTTGACACAGTGCTTGCAAAGACAGAGGAGCACTTCAGCGGGACAAGGAAAAAGCCGGTGATCGTATTCCATGCCGCCGAGCCCCTGCTGGTGAAGGACATAATCTTCGACGCGATCAGGAAGTACCGGAGGAAGATGCTGTTCGGCATCCAGACCAATGCGCTCCTGCTTGAAAAAGAGGATGTCGAGTTCATAAAAAAATACCGCGTGGGCATCGGAATTTCGCTGGACGCCCCCACGGCGGCTGTCAATAATCTCACGAGGATATCGGGGAAGGGCGAAGGCAATTTCAGGAAGGCGGTGCAGGCGCTCGACCGGTTTGACGGATATGAGGGCCTGAATGTTATCTGCACCGTCAATAAATACAACGTTGACAAGCTCTCCGGCCTTGTCGGGTTTCTTCACAGGAAGAAGGTGCCGCTGGTGCTTCTCAATCCTGTCCGCGTGACGCAGAAACGCTCGGACAGGGTGAAACCCGGCGACGGCATATACGCGAAAAACCTGATAAAGGCGGTCGACACGGCGGTGGACCTCGCAAGAAAGACGAAACGCCGGATCGTGATAGGGAACTTCGCCAATGTGCTGCTTGCGATCATATCGCCCACCGCGAGGCGCATGATGTGCGACATTTCACCGTGCGGCGGCGGCAGGACCTTTCTTACCGTCACGGCGGACGGCGCAATGGTGCCGTGCGGGGAGTTTATAGGATTCAAGGAATTCTCCGGCGGCAATATATTCAGGACGTCGATAGCAAAGGCGATGAATTCAAGGCCCTTCAAACGGATCAGGTCGCGGATGGTCGAGAATATCGATGAGTGCAGCACCTGTGATTTCAGGCATATCTGCGGGTCACCGTGCCCGGCGGAGATGTACGCCCGCGGCGACATCAACAGAAAGGCCGTGTTCTGTGATTTCTACAAGGAGATCATTAAATATGCCTTTAAGATGATCGCGGAGAACAAGGTTCAGTACCTCCTGCGGGAAGACGCGCTTGACCAGATGGTGTATGAATATCGGTATTGAAAGAAAGTCCGGATTTCAGCGGTTGTGAGAAAAAGACTGCGTTCGGGATATACGACAGGCGCTTGCGCTGCGGCTGCCGCCAAGGCTGCCGTCCTGCTGCTCCTTGACCCGCGTGTGGTCGAGCGCGGTGAATTGGATTCCGTTGAAATTCCGTTTCCCGACGGCAGCCGCGTGAGTTTTAAAATCCATGACTCCGGATTCCGGACCCGCGACTCCGGACCCGTTGCATCGGCATCGGTGATCAAGGATGCGGGCGATGACCCGGATGTGACGCATAGAGCGGAGATTGCAGCGGAAGCCGGGACATGTGCAACCCCGGTCGGTGAACCGCTGCCGCGGATTATAATTAAAGGGGGCAGGGGTGTGGGCACAGTAACAAAACCCGGGCTCCCGGTCCCCGTCGGCGCGCCGGCAATAAACCCCGTGCCGAAGAAGATGATAGAAAATGCCGTTGCGGAGGCGCTGAGCCGGAGCACAGGGCGCAGGCCGGGGAACGCGGACGCAATTGAAATAACCATTTCCGTCCCGGACGGCGAGGAACTGGCCGGGAAAACCCTGAACCACCGGCTGGGTATAACAGGCGGTATTTCAATCCTGGGTACAACCGGCATTGTCAGGCCCGTATCCACCGGGGCATGGAAGGCGACGATTACCGCATCCATGGATGTGGCGGCCGCCACCGGCCGGAAGGAGATAGTCCTTTCAGCGGGCCGGGCATCGGAAAAGGCGCATATGAAAAGATATAACCTCCCGGAAGAATCATATGTCCTCATGGGCGACTATCTTGAATATTCATTACTGGAGGCCGGGAAACACAACTTCGGGAGAATCCACCTCTGCGCGCAGTGGGCAAAGATGCTGAAGATTGCAATGGCCACGCCGCAGACCCACGTCAGGTTCGGCGCGATCGATATAAAGAGGGCGGTTGGGTTCCTCGGGGCAATGGATACCGGGTTGCAGGGCCGGAATTTCAAATCCCGGGAATTCAACACCGCCCGGGAGATATTTGAATACATTATCTCGGGCAATGCGGGCGCAGTTGATGAATCGCCTCTGCGGAAAGTCTGCAACGCGGCCGCGAAGTATGCCGGAGAAACAGCAGCCGGAATCCCCGTTAAAGCATGTCTCGTCTCATATAACGGAGAGATAATAGCAGTGTCCGGCTGACGCTCCCGCCGGCTTATGCAACATTAAGGTTGTTTTCTTTCCATAAAAGATACTTTATTTTGCTTCCACCATTTCAGCCACTCGAGTTTATCTTGACCAAACATTTGCCGTTCTGTTATTTGCACGAGGACCTGCGCCGCCTTTCCCCTGATCCCGGCGTCACCGTCGCCCAACATTGCAATCAGCGGTTCAATCGCCCTGTGATTCCCGATTTCACCCAGGGCATATACGGCGCTCCATTTGACCGCTGGAACTTCATCATTCAACAAGAGCAGCAGACTATCAACAGCCTCCGGATCACGGATCTTTCCCAGGCACACCGCCGCTCTCCAGCGAAAGTAAGGATTTTTATCTCCAAGCGTAACGAGCAGCTTCCCTGTTGCCGCCGGACCAATAAGGACCAGAGCACCCGCAGCCATGGTTCTCACTTTTGAATCCGCATCGTTCCATGCCGAAATCAGGGCATCAGTGAATTCAGGGTCTTTTAATGCAGCGATTTTCCCTGCTGCGTACCTCCTGATCCACAAATTTTCATCTTTAAGTGCATCAATCAGGTATGCTTTTCTTCTCTTATCTTTTATGCAAATAAAGTAATTCAAGGCGGCGATGCGGATATTAACATCTTTATCATACAGTTTTGCTGTCATAGGCTCTGTCGCAACCGGGCCAATCCGACACAGGAAATCTCCGAGGCGCTGCTTTAAATAACCCCCATTGCTGAAATCCATAGCATTTACCAATGCATCGGCTGCCCTCTTTTCCCTGAAACCGGATAATGCCATAGCAGCAGCCCATGATGAACCCTTATCGTTTAAATTCAACAGGTCTATCAGCGGGTCCACAGCCCTTGGGTCGCTTATCTTCCCGAGTGTAAGTGCGGCGCTTCTCCTGATATTTACATCTTTATTTTTTAAAGCCTTGATGAGAAGATCCACTGCCGGTACGCCTATTTGCAGCAAGGCATATTCAGCCTTGTTTCTTATGATGGGATTCTTTGCACCCAAGTATTCAATCAGGTGCTCTACGGCATATATTTTCCGCGGATCATCAAATTTGCCCAGTGCTGTCGCAGCCTCATAGCTCACTTCGAAATTCTTATCCCTCAGTGCGGCGATGAGAGCCGGGACCGCGGCAGGGTCTCCCATTTCCCCTATTGCACGAACTGCCTCCAGACGCACCGACGGGTGACTGTCTCCGGCGGCTTTGATAAGATGAGGAAGAGACACCGGGTCCTTGATTTTTCTTAATGCGGATACCGCCAGATATCTTAACGTCGGTTTTTTATCACTGAGAGCATGGATAAGAACCATTACTGCGTCGGGATCTTTCATATCCACCAGAGAATTGAGAGGACCGATGTCGCGCACGGCTATTGCAGCGAGGTCTTCGGTGAACTCTATAGAGGTGCTTGACAAGTAGTAAGGCTTTTTGACTTCCTCACCGCCGTCTTTTGATTCTTTCTTGCGCGTGCCGTCACTCTTCCTCATGGCAACGCCGGAGGGAAACCTTGGAATCTTTTTAAATTTCCTGGGGTTCCGTGGATGTACAGGCCGCCGGATGGCAGGCCTGGTTTTCGGGCCGGACTTTTCAGAAGACTTCAGGACTTCAATAAAATCTCTTTCCCTGTCGATTATTCCGGATAGTAATTTTGTTTCATCACTATGAGAATAGCTGTTGTACTCGGCCTTGTCCGCTTCTCTTTTTCTTGTCTCATATCTTGTTGGAACCTTCTCCATCTCCACGATAAATCTCTTTTTGTATAAGTTCAGAAACTTATATCCCGGTTTATATAGGGCAGCACTCCTCTCTTCCACCTGCCTGAGTATCGGTACGGGAATGTAAAATTCGGCAGGAATCATAAATCTCCCGTTTTTATCCGTAAGGGTTTCTTTGATGGCCAACACTCCACTGTATGGATGAGGAGGAAGTGCAATGGTTTCGTACCACGTCCTGACTATTGCAACGCCTTCAACGGGCTTTCCTGTATCCTTATCAACAACCTTGCCCATCCACGCCTGAGCCTCCATTATTGTATTGCATGACAGGGACACATATATGACACAAAAAAAGATAAGGCTTCCCAAGAAAGGGCGGTGGGGTGTTTCATGAATGAAGCGGTGACAACTCATGCAACATTCTCTCCTCAGCGGTTATATAAGCCTCTTCGGCTTTGAAGTCCTCGAGACCATCAGAATCGACCGGCTCGATTCCCTTGAGAAAATGTCCTGTCTTCCCGTTTTTTTCTCGACGGCATCTTGTCAATCTCCTCAAGAGGTTCCATGACTTATTATATCAGATAATGTTCCTCCGGCATGGACAACTTGCAATATCATCAGGAAGCAGATTGTTGAAAAAAAGCAGCCTGTCATAAGTTTTTTTATAGCCGTCGGCTCCTCCCGGCCATGTCCATGGAATCATTATCCTTAGTAGGGTCGGGCCCCTGTGCCTGTCCCGAAACAGGCGGTCCCGAAGGTGGGCGAGCACAGGGGGGGTGATCCTGTATTGTCATTGTCGGATGTGGGGCGCCCCACACACTAAAGCGGATTAATGCCGGTGCAGGCAAAAACCCTTCTCCGGATTATATTGCCGTGTTCTTTGCAGAGGGCGGGCCGTATATATTAATGGCGCTTTTTGTCTTTCTCTGGTTTCTCACCAATGAAAATAGAAAAAATACACTGCTCCTTGCTGCAGAGGCATCTGTTTTCGGACTGGTTTTAAACTTTGCCGTCACTCTCCTGTATTTTCATCCAAGACCATTCATGATCGGACTCGGGACAACCCTTATACCCCATGCGCCCGAGACTTCGTTCCCGAGCGATCATGCAACAATTCTTTTCAGCGCGTCTCTTTATCTGCTCATATTCGGCAGATGGGCATCCGCAGGAGCCGTCCTTCTGGCAGTGGCTGTTTTGACTTCACTGGGCAGGGTGTACTGCGGGATACACTTCCCCTTTGATATGGCCGGGTCATTATTTTTAGGTATATTATCCTGTATTGTGGTTTACAGGGGAAGGTCATTACTCGAATATATAAACAGATGGATAACAGGCATTCATGAAAAACTTGCAGCCTGGAAGGTATTGTGAGAACATGAACTTATGGAGACCGCAAATTTTATTTTGACTTTCAAATATCCGGCGATATTTATCGGGTCGTTTTTCGAGGGGCCGGTGGTTATGATAGCCGCGGGTTTTCTTTTGAAACTCGGCCATATCGAGCCTGTTCCCGCGTTTATTCTGTTATTGTCCGGTGATCTGTCGGCGGACTTAAGCTGGTACGGGGCTGGATATTTCGGCACACACCGGCTTGTTCAAAAATACGGGAGGTTTTTTGATATCACGGACCGGACAATTGAGAGGGTCAAGGTTATGTTCAGAGAGCACGAGGAGAAAATACTGATAATCTCCAAGATTACCATGGGTTTCGGATTTGCCGTAGCGGTCCTTATGACGGCGGGAATGGTCCGTGTCCCGTTAAAAAGGTACGTAATTTATAATTTTACAGGCGGCCTGATATGGACGGCTCTCATGATGGCCGCGGGTTATTTTTTCGGCAACATTTATCTCCTGGTCGGTGATGGTCTCAGGATCGGATTTTTAATAGCAACTGCTATAATGATCTTAGCGGCTTTCTATGGATTCAGCCGTTTTGTGCGCGGGAGATTATCAGGGCATAACTTATGATTTCCATTATAGTTCCTACATTGAATGAAGAAGGCGTGCTTGAAAAGACATTGAAGAATATCAGGCAAATGAAATCGATGCCGTATGAGCTGATCGTGTCGGACGGAAACAGTACGGACAAAACAATAGAGATCGCTCGGAAATATACTGACAGAATTGTCGTGTACAAAGGGGAAAAACGCCAGACGATCGGCGGCGGCAGAAACCTGGGCGCAGGTATTGCCCGCGGCGGGCTCCTGGTGTTTCAGGATGCCGATGTTGTAGTCCCTGATCCGGATGCATTTTTCGGAAAGGCTATCCGGGTTTTCGATGATGACCCTGAAACAGCAGGCATTACAGTTTCCGTCAGGGTAATGAAAGAGCTTGAAACCCGTAGTGACCGGGTGTTTTTTGGAATAGTCAATCATATCCATTTTCTGACTAACAATATACTGGGCAGGGGAAGCGCATGCGGAGAATTTCAAATGATCAGGAGGGAAGCCTTTCTAAGAGCCGGCGGTTATAATGAAGCCCTGACAGTTGCCGAAGATAACGACATGTTCGCCCGGCTCTCAAGAACCGGGAAAACCCGGATGATTCCCGATCTGGTCGTCTTCCATACCGGCAGGAGGGCGCATAAAATCGGATGGCCCAGCCTGCTTGTCTCATGGCTGCTTAACGGACTTTCCGTTGCTCTCTTCAAGAAGGCGGCTTACAGGGAATGGAAGCCTGTCCGTTGATACTTTAGTGCTAAGATTGACCTTAATGTTGCATGAACGGGCAAGGCAGTCCGCCGTAAAACCTTTATAAAGCGATGGGATACTGGAAATATGTCTATGTTGCAGGAATTAACGGAGAGTGAAGTCCAAAAAGACGTCGATATGCCGTGCGGAATATGTCCTGAAGGAATCGCAGATAAAGCTTTTCCGGCAGACTACCTTGCCCTGCGGTGACACTTTCATGCCGCTGTAAGGGTGAAATTGAACTATGAAGTTAAGTTTTATAATCCCGGCTTATAATGAGGAAGGCTGTCTGGGTAAATGCCTTGATTCCATCCTCGGTGAAATGTACGGCACAGCAACTGATGTTGAAATTATTGTAGTCAATAACGCCAGTGTTGACAGGACCAGAGAAATCGCCCTGTCTTACCGTGGGGTCAAAGTTATTGACGAACCCAGGAAAGGGCTGGTAAAGGCAAGACAGGCGGGGTATAAAGCGGCCGCAGGAGATTTAATCGCCAATATTGACGCCGACAATATACTTCCCCGCGGCTGGATGAAAAAAGTCTTTGAGGAATTTTCCGCTGATGAAAGACTGGCGGCGCTTTCCGGGCCCCTGATTTATTATGATCTGCCCCGGATTGTCAATATCCAGACAAAAATATTTTACGGCCTGGGTTATATCGCCAATGTTTTTAATAATCTTATATTCAGAAAAGGCGCGATGCTTCAGGGAGGGAACTTCGTAGCCAGGAGATCGGCTCTGGAAAAAGTCGGCGGTTTTGATACCGGCATAGACTTTTTCGGCGAAGACACGGATATTGCCTGCCGGCTCAGGGAAGCAGGGCATGTAAAGTTCACCTTTAAACTTCCAATCTACAGCTCGGGCAGGCGCCTGGCTGCAGAAGGAATATTCAGGACGGGACTCCGGTATGCCGTGAATTATTTCTGGGTGATTTTTTTTAAAAAACCCTACAGTAAAAAATCAACCGATATTCGCGGGTAAGTATGAGACGCATATATGGAAGAAAGTATCTCTTCACTGCTGTTGTAGTCCTTGTTGCCGTTTTGTCAATCAAGATTTATTCATTGGTGACATTCCCTCATATTTCCGACTGGAATTACAACCAGCTTAAGAAGATAGACCATCAGAAGGGGGCGTTTTCTTTTGCGGTTTTCGGCGATAACAAAAACTCGATAACCACATTCAACAATCTTGTCAGGCTGCTTAATTCAGATGACATATTGTTTTCTGTTGACATCGGGGACCTTGTGCAGGATGGGGAAAAGGAGAAATTCAGGTTTTTCATCAACCAGATAAGGAAGTCGGAAAGGCCGTTCCTGACCGCAATTGGAAATCATGAGATCAGAGAGGACGGCAGAGTCGCCTATTATAATCTTTTCGGGAGGTTTTATTATTCATTTACAGTGGGAGATGCATACTTTATCATCCTTGATGACGCCGGTGAATATAATTTAGACCCATGGCAGGTGCAATGGCTGAAAGAGCAACTGGAAGAAGCACTCAAATACAAGTACAGGTTTATCTTCATGCATGTGCCGCTTTTTGATCCGAGAAAGGAAGGCATCATGTCAGGACATGCTTTGAAGGATAAGGAGTTTGCATTGGGTCTGAACAGTCTTTTTGAACAGTACGGTGTTACCATGGTTTTTGCCTCGCATATTCACGCCTATTACCGCGGGTTCTGGGGCAAGACCCCATATATTATTACAGGCGGCGGCGGCGCTGAACTGGTGGGCACGGACCCGTCCCATGACTTTTATCACTATATAAAGGTGAATATTGATGACAGAGGTGTAAATTATGAGGTAAAAAAGGTCGGTTCGCCGGACTTTGTCATAATGGACCGTCTGGCACATGATGCATGGATATATATCTATTCCTTTATTGTGCTGCATTATCTTGATGTTATATTGGTCGTACTGACGATATATTTCCTGCTCACTATAAGGGCTGTCAAAAAAGAGAAGACGGAATGATGACTTTGCATTTGAAAAACCAACGGATGCCGATATAGCCCGTACAAGGCACTTCGTCAGATTCCGGAAGGCCGGATATGTAACGAAAAGCGGTGATGACATATATGTCGGCTCAGCGGGTTTCGATACCGGTGTCAAATGGGGCATTACCTATCGAATCGATCCGGACATCGATGCGGAGCGGGAGCGGTTATACAACGATTTAATCCGGGCGGGAGAACTTGAAAGTCGCAGGAAAATACAACTGGTAAAGCCTCAATCAGGGCGCAATTTTGCCGGAGACCCCTTTTTTTACCGATGGAAAAGCATATCTGATAAAGTTCAAAGACGAGGCCCCCCCACTCAACAGACCCCGGGAATGACGAACTGAAGAGTATATTAAAGCCCCCCCTTTGTTACCCTTAATGTTGCATGAGCGGGCAGGAGAGTCCGCCCGGAAAACTCCACTAAAAAATCAATTTGGGTTATAATTTAGACTTAATGTTGCATAAACGGACAGAGGAGTCTG
>JALSHG010000020.1 GCA_026982355.1 Thermodesulfovibrio sp. | reverse complement strand
TGCCGTCTTGCCGGGGAACCTCTCAGCGCTGTATTCAAGAAAATGATTGACCAGTGTGTGTCTTAACACCTAAACTTCCGTCGTTCATCTTTCTTGTAATAAAAGCCGAGAGCCTGTTTATGGAATCGAAGTTGTCGGGGATCAGTTCTTCATCATTCACTGCAATCCCGTATCTTTCTTCGATAAATGAAACCAGTTCGAGGACACCTGTTGAATCTATCAATCCTTTTTCGAGGAATGAAACCCCATCCCCGAAACCGTCATCCTCACCATACAGAAAGTTCTCAACAATGAAACGCCTGATTTCAGACTTCAACTGCATATTCCCTGTTCTCCATCACGTCTTCTGTTATCTTCCTGCTCCTTGAATCAAAATCCTCTATATACATTTTATGCACGAGCAATGTAGAGATTATGCCGACGACAGCCATGTTGTCCTTAAACCCGATCACCTGAGACCGTCTGCACTTTCTCAACAGCATGGAAACGGCTTTCGGATTAAAATACCCGGTATTTCTCAGGTTTTTCTCTGAAAGTATATCCTCAAGATAACCCGGGGGATCCCCGTAAAAAAAACTCTTTGAATCAGGGGCCATATACGGCTGTTTGGTTCTTTTTATTATTGAAGGCGGCAATAAACCGCTCATGCTCTCCTTCAGGATATACTTTTCCGTCAAAACCCTCATCCTTATATCGGGCGGCAGTTTGCAGCAGAACTCCACCACCCTGTGATCGAGAAAAGGGAACCTCCCCTCTATCGAGTTTGCCATCGCAACCCTGTCCCCCTGCGAAGACAGGAGATAGCCTGAAAGGAGGGTCTTGATTTCAAGGTACTGTGATTGCGACAGGTAATCGTATTCGGACAAGTCGCCTGAGAATAATACCGGCAGTTCATCCAGGCTTTTATAATTATCCAGTCTCTCTTTAACACAATCGGAGAAAAAGAATTTTATCTTTGAAGTTGTGTTCCACCTCGGTATATGTGAATAATACGCCTCAGGATAATCATTTGTATCCATCATGAAAAACGTCCCGGCATACCGGAGTGATTTTACGGGGGAATCGGAAAGATACGGATAGAGCCTCCTGAGGATAAGGGGCCTGATCTTCGATTCCGGAAATCTCTCCATAAATCTGCGAATCTTTGTCTCCTTGAAGATATCATATCCCGCCAGTATCTCATCCGAGCCCTCACCTGTTAAAACCACCTTGTAGCCGCTTTCCCGTACGAGCCTGGAAAGGAGGTACAGTGGGGCGGGCGCTGTCCTCAATACAGGTTTTTCAGTATGCCATATAACGTCGGGAAATATCCTGCCGATATCGGAATATGTACATTTGATATCGCTGTGCTCTGTATTCAGATATTCGATCATTTGCCTCTGATATTCACTCTCATCATATGCCTCGTCATGGAAAGTCACTGAAAACGTTCTTAACTGATTTGCGGTGAATTTCTTTACGAGAGCGGTTATAACAGACGAATCTATACCGCCGCTTAAATATGCACCTACAGGCACATCGGCCCTGAGCCTCAGCCTTGTGGCATCTATCAGCAGTTCCCTTAATTCTTCAGCATACTCCTCCTCCCTTCCGACACCGCCATCCGGCGTAAAGTCGGGGTCCCAGTATCTTTCCATCTTCTGCTTCCCTTTTTCTATCGTCATATAATGTCCCGCCGGAAGCTCGAATATGTTCCGGAACGCTGTTCTGGGAGGTATGGTCATCCAGAATGTGAATATCTGATCCAGGGCGTAAATATCCATTTCCCTCTTTACCCTGCTGTCCATAAATAATGCCTTTATCTCCGACGCAAAGAGCATTGAGCCGTTGACGGATGTATAAAACAGCGGCCGGATACCGAGCCTGTCCCTTGCAATAAACAGCACCTGTCTGTTTTTATCCCATATGACAAACGAGAACTGACCGTTGAGGTGTTTAAGGCACCCTGTGCCGTAATCTTCATACAGATGAACGATCACCTCTGTATCGGACATCGTGTAAAACCCGTGCCCCCGTTTCTTGAGGATGCTTCTGAGTTCTATATAATTGAATATCTCGCCGTTGAAGGTTATCCATACAGTCCTGTCTTCGTTGTGTATCGGCTGCCAACCGCCCTCCAGGTCAATGACGCTCAGCCTTGCGTGAGCAAGCCCCGCCCTTTCATCCCTGTAAAACCCCGCCCCGTCCGGACCCCGGTGGCGCATGACCGCGGCCATCTTTTTCAGGGTATCAACGGATATCTCCCTGTTACTGTAAAGATTGAATATGGCCGCTATGCCGCACATGTATTAACACCTGCCCGATCGATGCAACATTGCAGAAGGCTCGCTGTATACTGATTTCTGCAATGCTCCGCCGTCTCAGTCACATGATGACATCGCTGAGGACACACAGTCTGCATTTTCATGCAACTGCGTCAACATTACAGTTGCATAAAATATTAATATCGGGTAAAGCTGCCGTGTTTACCTTACAGTGGCATAAAAATGCCGCCCGCGGGCAGGGGAGTCAGGCGGAAAAGCTTTATCCGCGATACCTTGGAGAGTATTCCGCACGGCTTATCGACATCCTCTGGAATTTCACTCTCCGTTACGTCCCGCAATAAAGACATATTTCCGGTATCCCTTCGCTTTATAAAGGTTTTACGGCGGACTCCCCTGCACGTTTATGCCACATTAAGGTTATGTATTCAATCAATGGTTATTACCTTAAGCGGTTTCACGAATCTTTTCGATCTTATCCTCTAACGTCCTGATTTTTGCCGTCAGTGACAAGATCTCCCGGAAATTGTTTTCGATTTTCTCCTCAAGTGTTATATATCTTGACGACATATCCTCTTTGATCTTTAATGAGTCCGGATCGTCATTATTGTTTGCCTCTGCGGAAACGGCCGTACTTTCATTGGAGGCATCCCAGTAATGATATGTCCCGAGATCGTTTACCACCTCCCTGACAATATCCGCGGTTACCTCCTTCTTGTCCTCCGAGTATGCTATAAGCAGCGCAAAGTCGCACAGGATGTTTATAAGCCTCGGTATCCCCCTGCTGAACCGGTAAATAAGCTCCGGCATATCATCATGAAACCTGATTGCATCAGGATTGCCCGCAACGGTGAGACGGTGTTTGATATAACCGGCTGTCTCCTCGATACTCAATGGAACAATATGATAATTTATGCTGATGCGCTGGCGTAACTGCATCATCCCGGGAAGCATGAGTGTCTTTTTAAGCTCCGGCTGCCCCACCAGTATGATCTGCAGGAGTTTGGCCTTATCCGTCTCAAGGTTGGAAAGCAGCCTGATCTCTTCCAGCAGATCGGGCGACAGGTTCTGTGCCTCGTCAATCAGCAGGACGGGCTGGAATTTCTCCGCATACTGTTGAATGAGAAATTCATTCAGGTCGCTCAACAGCCTTCTTTTGCTTTTACCCTCGACATCCAGGCCGAAATCCTCATTGATCATGGATAACAGTTGTTCCGATGAAAGCTTGGTGTTGTTGATTTTTGAAAGTTTGACCGCACCGTCAAGGTTTTTAATGAGGTTGCGTATAATCGTGGTTTTGCCCGAGCCGATCTCACCGGTCAGCAGAATAAATCCTATCCTGCACTTTATGCCGTAGTCAAGATAGGTTATCGCCTTTTTGTGGGTGCCGCTCCGGTATAGAAAATCCGGATTGGGCACCAGTTCAAACGGTTTGTCTTTGAAAGAAAAATGCGTTTTATACATTGTCAACAGCCTAAAAAACCAGTTTTGCCTGCACACGGACAATGTTATTATGAAAATCCCCGGCGCCGGTATCTGAATCCCTGTAGTTATAAATGTATTCAGTGCCTGCTGTTATGTTACCGCCCGCTTTATAGTCAAAGCCTCCTCCAAGGCTGTACCTGTACACATTGTCGTCTTCAGGCAAAAACCTCTGTTTCTCCCACAATCCGCGTAATGAAACCGCCATCGCGGCGGATAATATTTTCTTGATATCAACGGCAATTCCCCTGGTCCTGTCTTCCATGCCGGTCTTTAATTCCCTGTCCCTGATGTAATACGGGTTGACGGTCATTTCAAAAGGTTCACCTGTTCTCAGACTCAGGTCAGCCCTCTGCCTTTCCGTTGCCCCCCGGGTTATGGAACCTGCAATGGGGACGGACCGGGACGATTGAGCGCCCGGCTGCAACATGGAATTACTGTAGGCAGCGCTCAGTACAGAGCCGCCCAGTATATCCAGCCTGTATTCCGAGCCTGCGCTCCAGAAGTCGGCCTCCTCGTCAGATGCACGGGAAAAATCAATATATGTCTTTCCCGCTTCGCCCCGCACGGTCCAGTGCGGGCCCACCCTGTAATCCGCCGCCACTGATCCCCGGTGGCTGTCATATCTGCCGGTCAGTTCAGGGCGGTAGGCAAGAAACCTGTAGTTCAGCGATACACCGAGCCTGAACGGAAAGCGTTTGTTCAGCGAAGCAAAAGCCGTGTGGCTGCCGGAATCATTTCCTTCTTCAGCCTCGTACCATGTGTCGGTATAGGCATACCCGAAACGCGACAGCAGGGTCGGCGCCAGCGGATATTCCGCATGCGGTGAAATCTCAAACACATTGCTGGCTGTCATGTTTTCGGATGCATTTCCTTCCGCAAAGGGTCTCCTGATATCCACCGGAACCCTCCTGTAGTTGTCGGAAACATCAATGACAAACCGTCTGAACGGCCCGGCCCGTGCATTAAATCTGATTTCCTGCGCATCTTTAATGTCCGTCCGGTCAAGTTCGCTGTGGCGGCCGTGGAATCCGAAATCAAGCCGGTAATCAATCCCGAGATTAATGGATGCAGCTGGAGCATATTCAAGCACAATTGCAGGAGAGACGGTAGTTATGAAATCATATTCTTCATCAGAGCTGGCCAGGAATATGTTGTCGTTGTATTCTTCCGTTACGGCAATACCCGTGGTTACGCTGATTTTCGCAAATGAAACCGATGAAGTCAGCACCAGAATCGCCGTCAGTACGTAGAGTCCGGTAAATCTTCTCACTCTTTTCCCTTCTTTTTGTATTTGTAATGATAGTATGAGTAATCGCCGTCAAGATTTGAAATGCTTGCGTTGTTGAATACAACTCCCAAGATGTTGAACCCCTCCATCATGTTCAGGGCATCCTCAACCGTTTTTATTCCGGTCCGGCCCTCCCTCACAACAAAAACGACACCGTCCACGAATGAGCCCACTGCAATGGCTTCAGTGCAGGACAGGACCGGCGGGGTGTCGACAATAATATACCTGTCCGCATAACGTTGCTTGAGCTCTTTAATGAGCGCCTTCATCCTTTTGGATGATAGCAGTTCCACGGGATTTTTCACCGCGCTTCCCGCGGGAAGAAGCACCATGTTGCCGATGCCTGTTTTTATCAGGACTTCGGATATATCGATTCCGCCGCGCAGGTAATCGGAAAGGCCGCTTTCATACTCTATCCCGAGATATTCATGGGTCATGGGATTCCTGAAGTCCGCATCGATAAGAAGGGTCGAATGGTCTATCTCCTGCGAGAGCGTAACGGCAAGGTTGACGGCGGTGAGTGTCTTTCCCTCACCGTTGACGGAGCTTGTAATCATGATCGTATTAAGAAAGGCGCTCTTGGTCTGCTTGATCAGCATTGACTTGAGTCTCCTGTATTCCTCGGCGGCCGGAGACTCCGGCCGGGTTACCGTTACAATATAATTGTTGTTGATCCTTGCCTCGGCGCTTCCGGAAATATCCGGCTTCAGGCTTTCACCCCCGGTTCCGGATTCCCTCGACCTGACCGCCTTTTCCAATGCCTTTTCAATCCTGCTCATTTGTCTGTCTTTTCCTTACGGGGTTATCCTTAGAGTTGCATTAAAACACCGCCTGCGGGGCAAAGGAGTCTGACGGGGAAGCTTTATCCGCGATACCTTCAGGAAATATTCCGCACGGCATATGGACGTCTTTATTGAACCTCACATTCCGTTATTTCCTGCAACAATAACATATTCCGATATCCAATCGCTTTATAAAGGTTTCCCGGCTGACTCCTTTGCCCGTTTATGCAACATTGTCAAAAAAACCTGTTCAGGGCCTCACTGACGAGAACGCCCGCGATAACCAGGAGATATAATATCGAGAAGGCATAAACACTTATATTTATTCGCTTTTTTCTCCTGATATCCTTTTCCGTCACAATCGCGGGTATGACCGCCAGAACCTTCATTCCCAGGCCGGACTTCAGGGTATCGATATCCCTTATGGAGGAATCGTTTTTCTCCATCAGGAATACGAGACCGGCACCAGCGCCTATTCCCGCCAATATACCCAGAAAAATCAGCTTCAGCCTGTCGGGACTGACCGGTTTTATGGGCAGGACAGCGCGTTCTATAATTTTATATACCTCTCCCTTGTTCTGCGCCTCGACTTGTTCATTGACCTCGGCTTCTCCGAGTTTGGCAAGCATCTGGTCGTACAATCTCTGATAAGCATCCCTCTCTCTCTCAAGGTTGGTCAGTATTTTCTTGTTGCCGGGAATATGTTTCAGCTCGTTTTCGGCCCTTTTAATACGGTTGGCCAGGCTCTCTTTTTTCGCCTCGAGGGAATCGATCTCGGATTCGGTCTTCAACAGTTCCTCTCTCAGCTGCTGGTAGATGGGGTTCATCATACTCATGCCGGAGCCGGAGTCGCTATCCCGGCTTTTTTTGTTTTCCCTGTTCACAACATCGGCCTTCAACTGTTTTTTTAATGCTTCGATTTCCATCTTTGTTTTTATTACATCGGGATAGTTTTCGGTATATTCCGTCATTAAGACACGGAGCTTTTGCTCGAGCATTTTCAGCCTGGCCATCAACGGGTTTACCCCCGCACTGTCAATCATTGCGAGTGTAAAAGGCGATTCCCCGGATATCTGCTCTTTTATTTTCTTCTTCTTTGCCGTGAGCCTTCTGATTTCCATTTCTGCATCCTCTATCTGGTCTTTGTATTTCTTCATGGAGGCCACAATGCTTCTTTCGTCAACCGCCAGATACACGCCTTCTTCACGCCTGAAATTGGCGAGTTTCTCCTCTATGTCGGCTATCTTCCTTTTGTAGTAAGCAATCTGATCGGACAAAAACCTGCTTGCGCTGTATGCGTTTTCTTTCTTTAAGCCGGAGATCGTTTCAATATATTTGTCGACCAGGGTGTTGACATATTCCTGCACCATCGCAGGGTCTTTTCCCCTGTAGGAAACCGAGAAAAGATTCTCCCTGGCGCTCTCCGTTATATTCGTGTTCCCGGCAAGCTTGTCAATCATTGACTCCAGTTCGGCTTCATCTTTTACCGTTGCATCAAGGTCCATTGCCCTGATCACCTTCAGCAGGACTTCCCTGCTCAGCATGGTATATTTCAACCCGCGCAGGCTGTCTCCTTCGCGGGACCTCATCCTGCTTCCCTGTATGAGTTTCTTGATGGCGCTCTGCTGTATAAACACAGTGCTTTTCGCCTCGTATTTCTCCGGAATGAAGAAACTGCCCCACACAATAACGGACAAAACCGTCAGGGATACCGAAACAAACAGATATTGCCGCCTTGCAATAATCCGCAGGAATTTTTTTAGATCCATCTGTGCCGTATTATCCGCCATCTTTCCGTCTTTCCCCATGAATCCTGCATTACCCCCCTTCCCCTTGACCGGGGAGGGGCAGGCGGGGAGCGTTGCGATTAAACTAAAACATACTCTCCTTTACAACAACAACATCCCCCGGCTTCATCGTAATATTCTTACTCATATCTCCCTTCATCAAGTCTTTCGCCCTTACGTGTATTTTTATACGTCCGGCGGTCTTACTCAATATCAGCGCAGGGCTGGAACCCAGTATGTCGCCGGATAAATCTTTCTTCCCGCTGTCCGGTTTTTTTCTCAGCACGATCACGTCATTCTTCTTTGCGAATTCAGTAAACCCGCCGGCGGAAAGAATAACATCAAGGATGGTAAGACCTTCCCTGTAAGGAACAGTGGTTGGATTGGCTACTGCACCGACAATACTGATCCTTTTTGCAAAGTTATCCGGAATAAACAGCATGTCGCCGGGCTCCAGGACTATATCCTGGCTGAAATCCCCCTTTTCAAACAGGGCGGAGAAATCGCTTTTTATCTTCTTCTTGTTCCTTACGAGGTATGAATTCTCCAGGTCCGCATTGTCCAGTGGGCCCAGTTGCGAAAGAAACTCAAGAAGCGTTGTCTCTCTGTTGAGCGTCACCACTCCCGCAGGCACCCCCTTGCCGAAGACGAATATCCGGTAATTGGTCATGTTTGTTACAATCACCGTCACAATGGGCGTCTTTACAATTTTTTTGAATTTTTTCTCAAGCGCCGCCGTCAACTCCTTGGGAGTCAGGCCTGACGCTTTTATCTCGCCGAGCGCAGGAACGGAAATCTTTCCGTCCGGCCTGACCGTGGCCGTAATGCTCAGCTCAGGGCTCCCCCATACGGATATCTGCAGGGAATCCCCGTCTCCTATCACATAATCCCCTGCTCGGAGACCCGATGGAAACACCGCGGTAACTATAAGAACTATAAGCAAACAGAGAGTTTTTTTCACGATTCCCGCTCTATCTCCCTCCGCGTCCGAAAAGAATAACCTTGACTGTATCAAGAACAATAAGGATATCCAGGAAAATCGATTGATACTTTATATAGTAAAGATCGTATCTCAACTTCTCCATCGCGTCCTCTATGGAATCACCGTATTCATATCTGACCTGCGCCCATCCGGTGATGCCCGGTTTCACGCAGTGCCGCTCGGAATAATAAGGTATCTGCTTTTTCAGGGATTCGACAAAAAAGGGTCTCTCCGGCCTCGGCCCTATAAAGCTCATGTTGCCGCATATGACATTAAAAAGTTGCGGTATTTCATCAAGGCGCAGCTTTCTCAATATCCTTCCCACCCTCGTGATCCTGTTGTCCCCTGTCCGGGACCATACAGGGCCGGTGTGCTTCTCGGCATTGTCGATCATTGTCCTGAACTTGTAAACTATGAATATTTTTTCATTCTCCCCGATCCGCTCCTGTTTGAAAAGCACCGGGCCCCTGGAGTCCAGCTTGATCAGAACAGCTACAAGTATTATAATCGGCAATGACACAACAATGCCAATAACGGCAAGGACAACATCGACCATGCGCTTGACGCACCTCCTGGTCGGGGTAATCCTGAATCCGTCCGAAAAGATAAGATGGCTCGGATTCATGTTTTCGATGAGCAGCTTGCCGGTCAGCTGCTCGTAAAATGAGGGGCCGTCGATTATATCAATTCCCTGCAATTTGCAGTCAAGAATCTCCCTGACGGGAAGAGTTCCCCTTCTTTCGCTGAGGGATACGACAATCTTCTGCACCTTCTCCTTGAGGGCAATGGCAAGGATGCCGTCTCCGTTGCCGACTATGGAGCTTCCCGGCACATGAACCGGCTCCCCGACACAGTTGACATAACCCGACAGGGCGAAACCGTTGCCGTTGCTGCGGAGGATATTCCCCATGGTCTTCGCAAAAGGGCCGGTGCCGAGTATCAGCACCTTCCTGGCGACAAGAGGCAGTTTTAAGAATATGCCGTACCCGATATGCCAGACAGACTGGAGCATAACCGAGATAAGGACCGACATGAATAACATTCCTCTTCCAAGCTGCACATCAGGGACGAAATAATAAAATGCGCCGAGCGCAAGAGATGTGAAAAATCCCGCAAACATGACTTTCAGGAGCACTTCCTTTCTGCCGTCGGTCTTTTCGGCGCTGTAAAGGTCCAGGAAAAAGCATATGAATATCATGAATACCGAAAAAGCAACCGCCTTCGGCAACAGCGGGGCATATTTTTGCAGAACACTCCCGGAGGAATGTCCCATGTAATAAAATCTCAGATAAACACCGGCATAAGCGGATAAAAAGGTGATGAGAACATCCCCCATAATCAGTATGATATTTTTTCTCGCAAAAAAATTCATTTCTTTCTTATCCCGTCAAGCAGTTTCTTTGCTTCATCAATTTCCGGAAAAGCCGAGCGGCCGCCGAGACTGACCGCTTTCCCGAGTTGTTCCGCGGCCTCTGAATCCATTCCTTTTTTTAAATACGCAAGCCCCAGATGATACCGGATCACAGGCTCACCGGGGAGATAATCCGCCGCCTCCCTGAAATTTTTCAGGGCATCGTCGTAATTGCCGGCCTTGAACAACGCCCATCCAAGGGTGTCCGCCACGTTGCCGCTGCGGGGCGCTATCTTTTTTGCCCTCCGCGCCATGTCAACGGCCTTCTCTGCGGGGCCGTACCCCTCTGCATACAAATAGGCGAGATTGTTGAGGGACGGAACATGGTCAGGCGATATCTCAAGAGCCTTTTCATACATATCAATCGCTGATTTTCTCTTTCCCGTCCTCTCAAGGATTACCGCCTGGAAAAAATAGGCCGGGATATATTCAGGCCTGGATTTCTGTATGCCTTTGAAAACCTCCAGGGCCTTCCGGAACATGCCGGCGGACATATATACCCTGCCCTTCATAACCTTTGTCTTGATATTGTCCGGCTTGAGTTTTTCCGCTTTTTCCAGGGCGGCAACAGCATCCCTGAACCGTCCCTCTGCAGCATATGCCGCGGCCAGCGTCTGATAGCCCGTATCATTTTCAGGCTCCAGAGAGATAAACTCCTTTGCGTTTTTCTCCGCCTCCGCATAATCTTTTTTCAATATGCAGATATCCGCTATCCGTCTGCGGAGACCGGTTCTGCCGGCGTTTTTCGCCAGGAGGCCTTCCAGTTCCCTGATTGCACGGTCATATTCGCCCATCGCCGCATAAACACCGGCCATTCTTTCCATTCCGGCCTCGGGAGAGACCGCCTTCAGGTTTCCGAAAACATACAACGCCTTTTCATAATCTCCGTTCGCCGCGTGAATACGGCCCCTCATATCGAGAATCCTCGTGTCCTTCGGATAAAGACTTAATCCCTCTTCCAGGGTCCGGATCGCCTTCTCACTGTCTTTTTTCCTCTGGTAATATCCCGCAAGGGACAGGTAGGCAACGGGTTTCTCCTGTGATTTCGCCTTAATGTAGTAGGCGAGTGCCTCTTCATCTTTTTTATCCGCTTCCATTATCCTTGCAAGCATTATCAGCGCCGTTACGTTTTTGTCATCAATTCCGAGGACTTTCCCGTATTCCTCAACGGCGTTTTCCTTTTTCCCCGTGCCAATGTAAACAAGGGCGAGGTTGAAGTAGGGCTGGAAGAAATCACGCTTATAGGCAATCGCCTTTTGGAAATACTCTATCCCTTTATCGGTTTCCCCTGCTCCGACATATGCCATGCCGATAATGTTGTAGAGAACGGCATCCTCCGGCTTATCCTTCAGACCTTCCTCCAATATCCTGACGGCCTTTGTGAAGTTTTTATTCCTGATGTAGTATCGGGCAAGGATAATCCTCGTATTGAGTACGTCCGGCGCTATCCTGAGAGCTGCCGTGAAGTCTTCCTCGGCCTTTTTGCCGTCTCCCGAGGAGAGGTTGAACAGTCCCTTCTTTATATGTGCATCGACAAGACGGGGGTTAAGCTCAATAGCCTTGTCAAACTCCTTCATTGCCATGTCCCCCTTGCCGAGGGCAAGATAGGCGCTCCCGAGGAGATTATGGGCAAGGGCGTTTTTTTCATCCATTTCCAGAACCGCCTGCGCTTGTTTTTCGGCATCCTCTGCCCTGCCCTTTCTCAGGTGCGTCACTGCAAGGAGCAGCCGCGGCTGTACCATTTCAGGCCGCATGTCGATAACCCTCTGGAAATCGCCGGTTGCCTTTTCCAGGTCGCCTTTTAACATACGGCACAACCCGAGATAGTAATATGCAGCGGGGATAGGGGCCCTTTTAACGGATATCCGGAAGGAAGCCAGGGCATCGTCCGTCTTTCCCTGCCGGTAGTAAACCAGGCCCTTAAGATACGGACCTTCCGGTCTTTTCTTATACGACTCTTCAAGGTCCTGCGCTATTTTCCCGGCCTTTTCAAGCTCGCCCTCTTCAATATAGGCCATTGCCAGCTGAAACTGCGCCGGCATTTCACCGGGAAATGAATCGAGTATCTTCCGGTAGATGCTTATAAGTTCGCTGGTTCTTTCCTGTTCGCGTCTGATATTCGCCAGCAGATACATCGCCTCTTTGTTTCCGCCGTCGGTTTCAAGAACCTCATTAACAAGAGTTTCGGAATTTGCGGTCCTGCCGGTTTCCAGATAAACACCTGCAAGCCTTATCTTTGAGGATATTCTGCCGGGAGACACCTTAAGCGCTTTATTCAGGTACTCTTCCGCCTTTGCAAAATCTTTCTTTGCCGCATATGCGCCTGCAGCCACCTCGTACGCTTCGGGGTCCTTGTCATCCTTTTTATTTTTCAAATACAGGCCTGCCTGATGCAGGGCGTCATCGGTCTTTCCCATGTTGAGAAGCGATTTTGCCAGGGCTAAATGCGCCTCGCTGAAGGAAGGCTCCGCCTGCAGGACCCTGCGCAGCTCCCTTTCGGCAGAGTCATATTTGCCGCGCAATATATACGCCTCCGCCAGACGGTACCTTGCCTCAAGATGGTTCTCATCCTTCTCGAGAGCTTTTTTAAAGGCGATTGTTGCGCCGTTGGGATTGCCGCTGTCAAGAAAATCAAGCCCCTGTTCGTAATACTGCCGACCGCTCATGCCGCTGCCGCCGCAAGCGGAAATCAAAAAAGTCAGCAGGACAATGAACCACATGGTTCTACGCAAGTATATTCCCTCCCGACAGGTCAAGGTATCCGTTTATGATCCCCCGAACTATGTATTTAAACCTGTCGAAATCGAGTGGTTTCAGCAGGCATATGGAATTCTCTATGTTCTTCATCACTTCTATCAGATCATCGTTTAACTCATCCGAAAGAACTATTGTCGGCATGCCCCTGAGATTTTTCGACTTCAGGAATGACTGTGCATAAGGATAACTCGAAACAATCAGGGAAATGCCGTCATTGTGAATAACGCGGCCGGCCTCTTCCCCGGACCCGGCGAGCCTGATCTGGTATCCCTCATCATTCAGTATCGCTGAACACACCCGGGAGAAATTACCTTCGTCTATTATTAAAATTTTCTTCAGGGAAGACATGAGCAGGCATGATAATGCAATTATCATGCCCTCAATAACTGTCGGCTTCCCGGATACCGACACATCAAGCATTTTCTTGGAAATTAGCCATATCTATCGGTATAAAAATGATTTTTTACATAGAAAAAGCGATCGTTCCGGCCTTCGCCTGAAAGGGGCCGCCGTGCGGTATTTTTTATAGAGAAACAATAAATGTATACAAAAGAAACACTTTGGCGCCCCGGCTGAAATCCGTTTTAAATTCAATATGATAGGAGCCTGAAAAACTGTATCCTTTGGATACACAAACAGCCGCCGGGGGAGTTTGCGATACAATGGTCTTATTAACCCGGATTTACCTGTTTGAGCCTGTTGTAAAGGGCTTTCCGGGTTATGCCGAGGGCCCTTGCCGCCTTTGACTTATTGCCGTTGAATGCATTTATGGCGTTTATTATCGTCTCATTCTCCAGTTCCCTGAGCGGCTTCACGGGGCCTGCTGTCATCCTGTTGTTCCCGGTCTGTTTTTTCAGCTCCCCGGGTATATCATTCATACCGATAAATTCCCCCCCCGCAAGCACAACGGCCCTCTCTATAATGTTTTCAAGCTCTCTGAGATTTCCGGGCCATGTATAGTTGTGGAAAAGTTCCATCACTTCCGGAGAAACAGATGATATATATTTTTTCTCGCGCTGGGAGAACTTGTCTATGAAATGTGTCACCAGAAGCGGGATATCCCCCTTCCTCTCCCTTAACGGCGGGAGCTTGATCTGCACAACATTCAGGCGGTAATAAAGATCAGCCCTGAAATTCTTTGATTTCACCTCTTCCGCCAGATCACGGTTGGTTGATGCAATAAGACGGATGTCTGTTTTTATCTTCCCGGTCCCGCCTATGCGTTCAATTTCTTTTTCCTGTATCACCCTTAATATCTTTGCCTGCAGGGACGGCTCCAGTTCCCCGATTTCGTCAAGAAACAGCGTGCCCGTATGAGCCTGTTCAAACTTCCCGATTCTTCTTGAGACGGCCCCCGAGAAGGCCCCCTTTTCATAACCGAAAAATTCCGCCTCCAGAAGCTCCCGGGGCACGGCGGCGCAGTTAACCGGCACAAACGGCCTGTAATGCCTCTTGCTCGTGTAGTGAATGGCCTTTGCCAGGAGTTCCTTGCCCGTCCCCGTCTCTCCGCTGATGAGCACATTGATGGATGAATCCTTTATGGCCTCCACCATCCTGAAAACACGCTCCATATTCGGGCTCTTGCCGACGATACTGGAGAATCTGTAGGTGGACTCCAGCCTGCTCCTCAGGCTGGAGATTTCGTCCCTCAGCCTTTTCTGTTCAACGGCCCTTGCCAGTACCGCCTTGAGCTTGACATAGTCTGGAGGTTTGATGAAATAGAAAAAGGCACCCTCTGTCATCGCCGTAACCGCGGAGTCGACGGTGCCGAATGCCGTCAGGAATATGACCGGGATGTCGGGATGGTTTGATTTCAGCCACTCAAACAGGTACAGTCCGTCCTCACCCGGCATCTTGAGATCAGTAATGACGGCATCAATGTTCTCCCTCGAAACCACCGCCTTGGCGTTTTGAACACTGCCGGCTTCATGGACATTGTATGGAATTTCCTTGAGGATTGCGGATAAAACCTTCAGGGCGTTCGGTTCGTCATCAACAATGAGGACATCTGCTCTGTTCTGATTATCCATTATGTTTTACCGGCAGGAGGATGCTGAATGTCGTTCCTTTGTCAATGACGGTTTCCCACAGCATCTTTCCATTGTGTGATTTCACAATCTCGCGTGAAAGGAAAATGCCGAACCCTTTATCGTTTCTCCTCGAATCATCGGACAGCTCGCCGAGACTGCTCAGCTTTTTTTCCGGGATGCCCTTGCCCGTATCGGATATCTTTATTACAACATAATCACCGCTGTTTTCCTTTTTCATGGATGTTCTTATATCAATTGAGCCTCCGCCGGGCATTGCCTCAAGGGAGTTATTGATTATGTTAAACAGCGCATGTTCTATCTGAACCGCATCAGCGGTGATCAGGGGAAGGATTGAGAAATTACACGATATCTTAATATGCCTTGTTTCAGCAAGGGGCCTGATCATTGTAAGAATCGATCTGAGTATCTCGTTGAGGTTCACGGAGAGAAATTTCAGCTCTCCTTTTGCGGCGCTTAAGAAATTGGAGATAAAACGGTCAAGCCTGTCGATCTCTTCGTTGATTATTGTGCTGAACTCAATAAGTGTGGATTCATGTCCGTACTTGTTCTGCAGGTAAACAACAGCTCCCTTTATGGCGTTCAGGGGATTTCTGACACCGTGCGCAAGCGATGATGCTATCTTGCCGATCTCCACCATTCTCCTTGAGTCATTGACTTTTTTATAAAGCGGGCATTGCCCTGAAATGCTTTCCAGTATTACGGCGACCTGCTTAACCTCCCCCTTTATGTCTTTAACGGGGATCATATCAATACATGCGCTGAGATCCGTTCCCATGAAACAGGTATTCCTGAAATTCCTGATATGCCTCTTCCTGCCGTTTCTAAAAACAGCGGCTATCTCATTCTCCAGCAGTGGAAGTATCTCGTTTATTTTACTCCCTACAGCCTCTCCGGCTGATTTATGGCTTAATTTCTCCATGCCGGGACTCCAGGAATCAACAACAAGGGTTCTGTCGACGCTGAAACTGTACTTATCCATCACAGCCGCCTCCTTCCCGTACGTTGCCAGCCTGACAGTTCTGTCTTTAAGCATCTTGTCGGTTCTCTGCAGTTTTTTCATAATATCCCGGGAGTTGTTTTTTTCAGGACGCATTAACAGGGGGCATTATATTGCACCCCGATTATTCCCTTCAGTAAGACGGGGAAGGGCAGCGTTGCCCTGGTTTTCTGAGAACGTAAATTTATTTAACCGGCCAATGTTCTTTTGTTTACAATTTTAGCTGAAAGCTGTATAAATATTATACACTATATCCTTCTATGGTCAAATAATAATTATTAAATATAAAATGGTTACATAAAATAGTCAGTCCGACAATAGTGACAGAAGAAATGATCTCAGGTTGACTTTGCTGTTATTGAGGCCGAGTTTCTTTCTGATATGCTGCCTGTGGCAATTGACCGTTTCAAAGGACAAGTTCAATATATTTGCAATATCCTTGCTCTGTTTGCCTTCTTTTATAAGTCCGGCTATCATGATCTGCCTGGGTGTGAGCTTGAAATATTCGGATGACAATCGTGATGAAAAAGGGGAGATGATTTCTTTCAGGTTTGATTCCAGAATATTTATAATATCCGCTCCTTCCGTGCCGGAGCAGGTTTTCTTCAGTTCATCGATATAAGGCATAATTAAAGTCTCGACATTGGAGAGAATCTTTTCCTCGAGCTCGACCCTGTCATTTTCCCGCTGTTTCAGCAGCACCTTCAATGCGGTGTTGGCCTCCCGCAGACTGGCTGTCTGAGCGTCCAGATCTTTCTTCGTCTTTTTCAGTTCCCGTTCAAGCTTTCTGTATCTCTCATCGGATCTTTTCAAGCTCATTCCGCAGTCGGCCCCACTGAATGTATACCTTACATTTGCATAACACATCCTGACGGGGCAATGGATTCTCCAGCCCGCCTATACAACGTTAAGATTGAATCTGAATCTCCTCAGTCTCAGTGCATTTGAAACAACCGTCACGGACGACATGCCCATCGCCGCCGCCGCAACCATGGGACTCAGTACTACACCGAAAAACGGGAAAAGCACACCCGCGGCAATCGGTATCAATATTGTATTATAAGCAAAGGCCCAGAAGAGATTCTCCTTTATATTTTTGATGGTGGCCCTCGAAAGAGCTATTGAGGCCACAACCCCTGCCAGGTCGCCGCGTATAAGCGTAATATCGGATGCCTCCACTGCAATATCAGAGCCCGTTCCAATGGCAATGCCTACATCCGCCTGTGCAAGGGCCGGAGCGTCATTGATGCCGTCCCCGACCATGGCAACCACCCTGTTTTCGGCCTGGAGCTTCCTGACCTCCTCTGCCTTGTCCTCGGGAAGCACCTCGGCAAAGACCCTGTCTATACCGGCCTGTTTCGCAATCGCATCCGCGGTCCTTTTATTGTCGCCCGTGATCATCGCCACTTCCACACCCAGCCTGTGAAGAGCCTCTACGGCATCACGGGCGTTTTCCTTTAATGTGTCGGCCACGGCTATAATGCCGATTGTCTTGCCGCCTGCCGCGACATACATCGGGGTCTTGCCTTCCCCGGACAGCATGCCGGCTTCATTCAGAAGCCCTTCGATGTTTACACCCCCGTTACGCATAAAGTCCGCATTCCCCAGAAGCACGGCTGTCCCGTCTATTACAGCCCTGATTCCCCTGCCCGGCACGGCCTGGAAATCCTCCGGGTCTTTTATATCCGCATTATCTTCCCTTGCCTTCTTTACAATCGCCTCTCCCAGCGGATGCTCCGATACCTTTTCGGCGGAAGCGGCGAAACGCAATATGTCATCGGTTGTGAACCCGGCGCCGGGGGCGGCGATTATGTCTGTAACCACAGGCTCCCCCTTTGTGAGAGTGCCTGTTTTGTCAAATACAATGGTATTTATCTTGTAAGCCGTCTCAAGCGCCTCAGCGCTTCTTATCAATATCCCGTTCTCGGCGCCCTTGCCTGTCCCAACCATAATGGATGTCGGTGTGGCAAGGCCGAGGGCGCAGGGACACGCAATTATCAGGACGGCGATGAAATTCAGCATGGCACGGGTAAAGGCCGGTTCGGGCCCGAAGAAAAACCAGGCTGAAAACGTAAGCGCCGCTATCACCATGACAGCGGGTACAAATACGGATGCAATCCTGTCCGCAAGCCTTGCAATCGGGGGCTTGGATCCCTGGGCTTCCTGAACCATATTGATGATCCGTGACAGCATCGTGTCCCTTCCCACACGGGTCGCCTCGAATTTAAATGAGCCCGTCTTGTTGAGCGTAGCCCCGATCACCTCGTCACCGGGCTTTTTCTCAACGGGCATTGACTCGCCCGATATCATGGATTCATCCACCGACGAGTAACCTTCCTTCACGATGCCGTCCACGGGTATCTTCTCACCCGGCCTGACAACGACAATATCTCCGATATCCACTTCCTCGACCGGTACATCCTTCTCCTGTCCATCCCTTATAACGCGGGCCGTCTTTGCCTGAAGACCCATGAGTTTTTTTATCGCCTCTGATGTCTGGCCTTTCGCACGCGCCTCAAGGAGTCTGCCCAGGAGGATAAGGACAATGATTGCAGCGGCTGTATCAAAATAGACCTCCGCGGAATAGCCCTTTATCTCGAATACCTGCGGGAAAAATGTCGCGGTTATGCTGTACACGTAGGCGGCCGTTGTCCCCACTGCTATAAGAGTGTTCATGTTGGTGGTCCTGTGGCGGGCAGCGGATATTGCACCCGTGTAAAACTGCCAGCCCACCCAGAACTGCACGGGTGTCTCAAATATAAACTCCAGCAGGAACTTCGTCTGCCTTGGTATCTCAATAATCGCAGACAGGCCGATCTTTTCCCAGAATACGAGAAGGAAAACCGGGACGGTCAATACAGCTCCTGTGATGAGCTTGGTTTTCAGCTTTTTGTATTCCCTCTCCCTCTCCCGTTTTTCCTTTTCCACTATGTCTTCGCCCTGCTGCACTTCCAGAATGTCATAACCCATATCCCTGAGGGCCTTCCTGAAATCTCTCATGCCCAACCGGGTCGGCACATATTCAACGGCAGCCTTTTCCGTGGCAAGGTTCACCGAGGCTGAAATAACGCCGTCCAGGGAGGAGAGGGCCTTCTGCACCTTGTTCACACACGCAGCGCAGCTCATGCCTTTTACGGGGATGGCGACCTTTGAAACCGAAACCCCGTACCCGAGGTCTTTTATAGTCTTTATGAATTCATCAACGCCCGCTGAATCATTATAAAAAACCGTCGCTCTCCCGGCGGCGAAATTCACAGCGGCGCTCTCGACACCGTTCAGTTTCCGGAGTGCATTCTGCACCCTTGCCGCGCATGCCGCACAGGACATGCCTGTTACTGGCAGGTCTATTCTCCTGGAACCGGATGGCGGGGGTTTTTGTTCTGCTGCAGGTTCAGGCACAGGACAGGCGCTGTTGTCCATGGATACTCCTTTACGCACATACGGGTTTCAGCGGATATAATCGTCGTTTAATACCCTATAACAATCACATCCAAATTTCAAGCATTCACCTTGCTGTGGCATAAAAACATCGCCTGTGGGCTGTGGAGTCCGGCTTATGCAACATTAAGTTTCACCCTGATGTTGTAAGCCGGTTGACCGATCAGGCTTCTTCGAATGTATAGATTTCCAGCAATGAAAGGCACAGGGCCGCTATCAACGGACCGAGGATGAAACCCAGGAAACCGAGGAACTTGATCCCGCCGAGGACGCTGAAAAATACAAGCAGTGTGTGCAGCTTGGTCCTGCCGCCTATTATCAGCGGTTTCAGTATGTTGTCCACGCTGCTGATTATCACCACACCGTATACAAGAAAGCCGATACCCTTCAACGTACTGCCGGATATCAGCAGGACGGCGCTTGCCGGCCCCCATATAAGAAACGAGCCGAACAGGGGCACAAAGGAAAATATGGCCATGACGGTCCCCCAGAATACCGGCGAGGGCAGCCCGAATATCAAGAATGCAATGCCTCCGAGCGTGCCCTGGGCAATACCCACCGCAAGCCCGCCGTAAATGGCCGCTATCACCATTTCCCTGACACGCTGCTCGAGCTTGTCCTTTTGTCTCTCCGAGAAGGGAAGCAGTTTCTTTATGAACGCCGCAAGGCCGTCTCCGTCTTTTAAAAAATAAAAGATCGTGACGCACATGATTATGAAATTCACCAGCATTATAACCGCGTTTTTAAAAACGTCCTTGGTCCTCTCCGCTATTGCCCCGCCGATGGACTTCAGGGTTTTCAGGGCGCTCTGCTGGAAATCAAACCCCTGAAAGATTCTGTATGAGCTTATCTTCTCCAGGAGGCTGTTGATGCGGGGGTGGTTCTGGATTCTCGCTATGGTCTCAAATCCCCTGTCTTCAATGGTGCTGTATACATGCGTGATATCACTGGCGAGTGAACCGACGATAAATGAAAACGGGCCTATTATTATCACCAGGATGATTGCCAGCGTAAGCAGTGAGGCCGCCCATGGATGTTTAATGTATCTGAGAAACAGCCTGTAGAGAGGATAGAACGTGATGCTCAGGACCATTGCCCATGCAATTGTAATGAGAAAAGGGCTCAGCACCCTGTAAAACAAATAAAAGAGGATCAGAATTATAGCCAGGGAGAATGTTTTATACAGCCACTCGGTCTTCATAGGGTTTATTTTAAGGGTTCAGGGTTCAGGGTTCAAGGGTTGATCGTGCTGTTTTTTTTTCATATGAATCCCGCCTACACTATCCTTCCGGGCATGGCGCCCGTGATTTCGCCGTCAAGGAGGACCGGCGTGCCGTTGACAAAGACATGGTAAATACCCTCGGGCCTCTGAAACGGATCATTATAATCAGCGGTGTCGTTCACCTTTGCGGGGTCAAACACCGTGATGTCGGCAAAAAACCCCTCTTTCAGTATCCCGCGTTCACGGATACTGAAAATCTCAGCCGGCAGGGCGCACATCCTATAGACCGCCTCACCGGGGGTCATGACGCCCTGCTCCCTTACATACCTGCCGAGAATTCTGGGGAAACTTCCGAAGCCCCTCGGATGTGGCTTTCCCTTTGCAGTAATGCCGCCGAAGCTCCTTGCGGCGCTGTCCGTGCCCGTCATGGTATAGGGCTGTCTTAATATGGATTTGAGATTTTCTTCATTCATCGAAAAAAATACGGCTTCCACATTCAGTTCTTCTTCAATCAGTATGTCAAAGAGAAATTCAAACGGCGCCTTACCCGCCGCCGCGGCTGCCTCCGCCATATTCCTGCCCGGCATCCATTCGTTCTTGCCTGTGCCCGCCGATGATATCACTATTTCCTCCCAGAAAGATATGGAAGACGCCCGGGGATGCTCATTGAGAATATCCTCCCGCAGTCTCTCCCGGTCGTTTTTCAGCCTCTCGATTTCCCTTTTATTGCCTCCTTCGAACGCCCACGCAGGCAAAACGGCATCAAGTCCCGTGCATGATGCAATATATGGATACCTGTCACATGTTACAGCCAGCCCGTCTCTCCTTGCTCCGTCAATCATCCCGAAGACCCTGTCGATCTTGCTCCAGTTCGCCTCTCCGCTTGTCTTCAGATGCGATATATGGGCATGTATTTTCGACCGGGCGGCTATCTCCATGACTTCCTCCACGGCTTCCGGCAGGTATCTCCCTTCACTTCTCATGTGTGTTGCATAAACCCCCCTGTGCCCGGCTGTTTCACGTGCAAGCCGGATGATCTCACCGGTGCCGGCATAGAGACCGGGGGGATAAACAAGCCCCGTGGACAGTCCCTTTGCGCCTGCCCTCATGGCATCTTTCAGGAGCATGAGCATTTTTTGCATATGGGCATCTGAGAGCGGCCTGTCCGAGTATCCGGCGGCGCATGCCCTGAGATTGCCGTGGCCTGTCAGGGTCGAAAAATTAACTGCGAATTTTCTTTTCTCCAGCAGGGCGAAGTATTCGGGAAAGGTTCTCCACCTGTCTTTTATATCCAGTTCATCCAGTTCTTTTTCTCTTTGCTCCAGCGCGGCGCCGTATAAAGGGGCGGCGGACAGACCGCAGTTGCCGTTTATCTCTGTGGTTATTCCCTGGCATATCTTCCCTTCGGCCCTGCCGTCTGCAAGAAGTGTGAAATCCGAATGTGAATGCACGTCGATAAAACCCGGGCAGACATACAAGCCGTCAACATCAATGGTCCTTTCAGCATTGATATCCGAAAGATCGCCGATCGCTATGATGCGGTCCCCCTGAACGGCCACATCCGACCTTGCGGGGACTGACCCTTCCGATGCACCGTCGATAACGAATCCGCCCCTGAGCAGGAAATCAACCGCCAAATTCACCCCCTCCCGCCGAGTCCCTCCGTCCGGGGGAGTCGGGACCCGACGGATTATCCTTATTTGCAGGAGTGGTTCCCCCATCCGCCACCGTCATTTCCCTTGCCTTTTTCAGGCTCCTTTCAAAAAGCCGGGCAAGCAACTCCGCGGAAAGCCTGATCCTGCCCGTCAGCCCCCTGCCCTGCGAGTTTTTAATCTCCCTGTAAGCATCAAGCGCCTCATCATATACAACCGGCAGCAGGCGCAGGGTGAGCGACATGGTGTAAATAAGCTCCCTCACATAGCCAACCCTTCCGGCCGGCCCGAGTATCCCGCTTATGCCGCTTACAAGGTCCTCTGCGCTTGTTGTTGCAGTGAGCACCTTTGCCCCTAAGATCATTATGAGAAGGTTTAGTGTAAGTTCCGCCCCGCGGACTATGCCTTCCCTGCTCACCCGGAGGCCGGCGACGGTGTATACTGTTTCACCCGCGTGAAACAGTACATTGCTTATGAATGTGAATACAAGGAAAAGCAGGATGGGGATCAGGCCGCGCCTGAGCGTACTCAGCGGCACCCTGAAGGCAAAGGCCGTTACAAGAAAAAGCAGGAGAAAGGTTAATGTCAAAGAACCTGAGGCAAATACGGCTGTGACGAGCAGTATATAGAGTAATATCTTAACCCTGGGGCTGAATGTTGTCACCGGCTTTCTCTGTGCCGTCGGAATAAACCCGCCAGTCATGCCTCCCGGCGGGATTCACGATAAGCGTTGATTGGCTGATGTATGAATCAATGCCCCTTGCTATCGCCTCTGCTATACGGGTCCTGTAGCTGTCACTGGCGAGCCTTTTTTCCTCCAGCCTGTTGCTGACAAAGGATATCTCGACAAGTATGGACGGCATTTCCGCGCCCACCAGCACATAGAACAGGGCATACTTCACGCCGAGGTCTTCTATCCGGCGATAATCTTTCCTGAGGGTGTCGACCATGGCGTTCTGCACACTGTGGGCAAGCCTCATTGATTCCTGTCTCTTGTTGTTTCTGGCAAGGTCCTGCAGGATGAACTGCAGCTCATCCTGTAACTTCTGCATTTTTCTTACAGAGATTTTGTTTTCCCTTGCAGCCACCCTGATAGCACCACTGTTGCTCGTCCAGTTGAGAAAATATGTTTCTATGCCTCTCGTGCTTCTTTTCTTGCTTGCATTGGTATGAATGGAGATAAACAGGTCGGCCTTGCTGGAGTTTGCTATCTGCGTCCTGTCATTAAGGGGCACAAAGACATCCCTCTTCCTCGTGTATATTACTCTCATGCCGTGCTTTTCCTTGAGTATCCTGCCGAGTTTTTTCCCAACGGACAGTACGATGTCTTTCTCACGGAGTCCCCTCGCTCCGATAGCGCCGGGGTCCTTTCCGCCGTGACCCGGGTCAATAACCACGGTTCTGATTTTATAAACGTCTTTCCCTGACAGGGCCTTCCGGCTCTTCCGGGTGCCCGGGGAAGGTTTGCGGGTGTTTTTACCGTAAACATCTATGACAAGCCTGTAGGGTTTCTCAAGCACAAATGCATAAAAGTTTTTAACTTTCATAAGGTCGAACACGACCCTTACCCTGTCCCTGTCAAACTGGGCCATACGCACGGTTTTCAGGACACCGTCTTCAACAGCCAGGACTCTGCTGGATTTTCCGGAAAGGTAGCAGTTCTTCAGGTCAAAAAAAATCCGGTCCGGATTTGAAAGCCGGTTCCGGGTATATTCTACGGGGCCGTTGAGGTCGACTACAATTCTTGTGTGGCTTTTATTCGATGAATACCGAAGACCCTTGACCGCGGTCTTCTTCGCCGCCTCGCTGTAGCTTACGAGAATCACCAGCAGCAGAGGCAGTATAAAAGCTTTTCTCATGTATTATTTTTTATAATAAAAATGCTTGAAATGTCAATACTTAGCCGCCGGTTTCTAAAAAACATATTTTATCAGGACAAAGCCGCCGGCCAGAAGAATGATAAAGATATAGCTCAGGATATTAAAATACCTGTCTATAAAACTCTTGATGGCGGGACCGAACTTCCAGATAAGTCCGGCAACAACAAAGAAGCGGGTGCTCCTGCCTATCACAGAGGCAATCAGAAACAGCCAGAAATCAAACTCGAATACGCCCGAGGCAATTGTAAACACCTTATAGGGAATCGGCGTTACTGCGGCGATAAGTATCCCGAGGAAACCATATTCGTCATACCGTATCTTGATTGCGTTCATAATATCCTGGCCGTGGTAAAACTCCACAATCGGTCTCCCCAGGGTTTCATAGCCGTAAAGGCCTATGCCGTAGCCCAGGATGCCGCCCAGGACCGAGCCTGCGGCGCATATCGCCGCATACCTGAAGGATTTACCGGGGATGGAAATGGCCAGGGTTATAAGGAGCACATCGGGCGGGACAGGGAAAAAGGACGATTCGGTGAAAGCGATGATAAAAAGCGCGGGAACCGCATACGGGGTTTCAGCCCAGTGCAATACCCAGTCGTAAAGTTTTTTGATAAACCGCATCGTTCAACCTGACTCTTGTCACTGCCGGCGCTGATATACGCGCCGGATTACAAAAAAAAGGCGGGGTTAAATACACCGCCTTTTTTGTTAAGCCGACGCCTAACTTCATAGGGGGTTCAACCGCCGCCGCTGCAATTGAAAAATATTAATGCCGTGATTATCTTCCTCCCGGGCATCAGGTGCATAAATTTCATACACCCTTCTTATCCCCGGTTCCATGCAACATATGCTTTAGTTAAAAATTTTTAATTATCAGGCACTTAAAACATCTTTTCTCATCTGATTACATATCACATTCATGGAATTTTGCGGATATTTTTCAGTTGAGAAGTAATATCATTATAACAGTTCAAACAAGCCCTGTCCAGCAAAAAATTCCCAGCCTCGACCGCCTCAGCTCCTGCCGACCGCCTGCCTTGCAAGAGAGTCCGCCTCTTTATTTCTTTCCCTGCGGATATGGGTGATTTTATAACTTTCAAATGCCTCCAGGATTTCCTTCGCACGGTTAAATAACGGTACCAGCCTCCCGTTGCGAACCCTGTAAATACCGTTCATCTGCTTAACGAGCAGTTCGGAATCCAGGAAGATTTTTATTTTCCTTATCCCCATTGACCTTGCCTCTTCCAGGCCTCTTATCAGGGCCGAATATTCGGCTATATTGTTTGTGGCGATCCCTATATATTCGGATATCCTGCGTTGTCTGTTTCCTTCCGCATGTCCTGCCTCCCCTCCGGCAGGGTTAATCACCACACCTATCCCTGCCCTGCCCGGGTTGCCGCTGCACGCCCCGTCGCAATGCATGACGGCATATCCCCCGGGGGGGGCACCTCCGGTTTCAAACAGGCCGGGCTGGCGGCTTTCTTTCTTTCTTCTGTCTCGTTTATGCAACATTAAAGGTTAGCCTTACAGCGGCATGAAAATACCGCCCGCGGTCTCTCCCGCCTGTTTATGCAACATCAAGGTTAAAGGGGTCAAGACACCGGAGGGGATTTCCGCATTTCTTCGCCGGTTGCGGCTGCGGGCTCTTCTTCCCTGTAGTACAGGAAACGCTTGCAGTAATAGCAGTTGTATATGTCTTCATTTTTCCTTATATCATTATACAACTGGGGGGGGATATTGGTATTGCAGCCCAGGCAGACCTCGTTTTTTGTCCGTACAACGGCCAGTCCCCCTGCCCTGCTCAGAAGGTTCATGTACCGGCTGTAATATTCCTCGTCTATGCGCGCTGCGTATTCCTCCCTCTTCCGCTTAAGGGCTTCAATCTCGGCATACAGCCTTTTCTTTTCCTCTTCCAGCGCCTGCTCCTGCCGCTTGAACTCATTCTCAACCTCCCTGAGTTTCATCTCTTCCTGCCGGAGTTCCCGGGAAAACTTCTCCATTTCCTCCATCAGGGAAAGTATCTCGTCTTCGATCCGGCGCCTGCTCATTTCAACGCTTTCGATTTCCCTCAGATGCGCCTCATATTCCTTGTTGGTCTTGATCCCGCTGCTCCTGTCCCTGAGTTTGGCAATCTTGTCCAGGGTCTCATCCAGTTGAATATCCTTGTCTTTTTTCTTTTTGTTCAGGGCTTCACTCCCGGCCTTCGCCTTCTCAAAAGCGCTTTCGGCTTTTTTAAGTGGTATCCTGTAGTGCTTTAACTTTTCGGGTAGGGATTGGATTCTTTCGGTGATATCAAGGATGGAAGTGTCTATTTCCTGCAGTTCAACTAAAAATTTTAGTTGTTCATTCAATTTTGCCTCCGGATGCAATAATAATCAGGGATCATGAGTATATGCCCCTTACGTTTCGATTCCACGCCTCCTGAACACCTTGCAGCGGCATAAAATATTACCGGCACGCAGGACATATTGCCGAATAAAAGGGTTCCCCGCAGGCTCTCCCGCCGTTTATGCAACATTAAGGTTTATAACAACGATACCATACTGTTGACTTTGAGACGGAATGCCATGGTTCTGGTGGGCCCACCAGGACTCGAACCTGGGACCAACCGGTTATGAGCCGGTAGCTCTTCCAGCTGAGCTATGGGCCCTGCAAAATACCGACATGACATTCTATGCTAAAACGTTCAAAAAAGTAAACAGCTCCGGAATTAAAGATCTTTCTTTATGGCCACATGCTGGTAAAACTGGCACTTTCTGCAGTCCCTCAGCTTCCGCGCAAATGCCCCGCTCACCTTCTTGCCGCAAAATGTCCCGGCAATAACCCAGCATATACGGCCGTAATGGGGGTAACACGGACACCTCATCCCCGCCCCTGCTTCCATCTTTTCCACGCCGCACTTGTTGAATTCCCAGCAGTTTATCTTTTCCCCGTTCTCCCTGCTCTGGTAAGGAAAGTACATCTTGAAGGTCGTGCCTTTGCCCAACTCACTGTCCACCTGTATCAAGCCGTTATGCTCATCCATGATTTTCTTGCATATGGAGAGGCCGAGTCCGGTTCCGGCGCCGATCTCCTTTGTCGTGTAAAACGGCTCGAATATCATGTTTATCGCCTCTCTTGTCAGACCGGGACCCGTATCGGTAACCTCCACCACTACAAAATCAACCCTGTACATCTCTTCCATATATGTCCTGATGGTCAGCGCGCCCCCTGACGACATTGCATCAATGGCGTTGGAGAGCAGATTGTTGACAGCCTGTCTGACCTGGTCATTGTCAATGAGGATTTCAGGAAGCGAAGTATCGAGTTCCTCCACGATTTTTATCGACTGTTCGTTGCATACACCTGAAAAGGTGTGGATGGACTCCTTTACTGTTTCATTGATATTCCGGTAT
>JALSHG010000019.1 GCA_026982355.1 Thermodesulfovibrio sp. | reverse complement strand
CCGGAAAGAGGGTACGGCCATAGTGGTTTCAACCGGGGACGACAAGGTCCCGGACAGGGTGTCGAAGCTTTTCCCCAATCTCAGGGAACGCAGCCGCTCGGGGGGGGAAATCATCTACGGCCTTGATGAAAGAGAAATCAGCAGGATAAAGAATTTTGCGGTCGACCAGGCCCTGGAGACCGTCCGAAACAGGGTGGACCAGTTCGGTGTTGCAGAACCGACCATTCTCAGGCAGGCCGATAATGAAATAGTGATCGAGCTGCCTGGCGTGAAAGACACGAAGCGGGCGATCGAGCTGGTCGGCAAGACTGCCGTTCTTGAATTCAAACTCCTTGATGACGAGTCTCCTGTAGCAGCGCAACTGCCGCCTTCCGTGCCGCCGGGCGGGGAGGAGAAGCTGCTCAGGGAATACGCCGGCAAAATACCTGAGGATGACGAGATACTCTTCGGGAGGGTCAGAGACAGGGAAACCGGCACGGAAACGAAACGCGTGTACCTTGTGAAAAAACAATCCCTCATGACCGGCGAATTCCTGACAGAGGCGCGTGTCAGCATTGACCAGAGATACAATGAACCTTATGTCTCCATAGAGTTCAATTCCACCGGCGCGAAACTCTTTGAACAGATCACGGCCAACAACGTAAAAAAGAGGCTTGCGATAATTCTCGACAATAATGTCTATTCGGCCCCCGTGATACAGGAAAAAATCTCCGGAGGCAGTGCCCAGATCACCGGGTCGTTCACAATACAGGAGGCCAGGGATCTTGCCATCGTCCTGAGGTCGGGCTCGCTTCCCGCTCCCATGAAGATGCTCGAGAATGTAACCATAGGCCCTTCGCTGGGAAGGGACTCCATTGAAGCGGGGGTAAGGGCGGGCATAATCGGAGCCGTCCTTGTCATCGTTTTCATGATCCTGTACTACAGGAGCGCCGGCCTGATTGCCGATTTTGCGCTCGTGCTGAATATCGTTCTCCTGATCGGTGTCCTGTCGGCGTTCAATGCCACACTCACGCTGCCCGGCATCGCCGGCATAATACTTGCCGTGGGCATGGCGGTTGACAGCAATGTGCTGATGTTTGAAAGGATACGCGAGGAGCTCAGGCTCGGAAAGACACCGCGGGCTGCCATTGACTCGGGTTATGACAAGGCATTCTGGACCATCTTCGACTCTCATGTCACGACACTGATCACCGCGGTGGTACTTTTCCAGTTCGGCACAGGCCCCATCAAGGGGTTTGCCGTGACCCTCGGATGGGGGGTCACCATCAATCTCTTTACAGCGCTTATCGGCACGAAGACGGTCTTTGACCTGATCACCACCAAAAGGGAAGTGAAAAAGCTCAGCATATGATAGAACTCGTCAGGGGCACAAAGATTGACTTCATGGGCAAGAGGCACTTTGCCCTCGCTTTTTCAGCAGTGTTGCTGTTCATCGGGCTGACGGCCGTTGTACAGGTTGCGCGCGGGGCCGCCAACCTCGGCATTGATTTCGCCGGCGGAACCGCCGTCCAGATCAAATTCAGCGAACATATCCCCATACAGGACATAAGGCGGGCGCTGACGGACGGCGGGGTGACCGACTTCGACCTTCAGGACCTGCCCACCGAGAACAAGATATTGATAAGAATCAAGAAGGGCGAAGACACCCTTGGAAATTTTTCGGAAAAGATAATCTCCGTGCTCTCCGGCACATTTTCCGGAAACAACCTGGTGGTGGATTCCGTCACGGAGATAGGGCCCAAGGTCGGCGCAAGGTTGAGAAAAGACGCCATGTGGGCCACCCTTGCGGCAATCATAGGCATACTGATTTATATAACCATAAGATTCCAGTTCCGCTTCAGCGTGGGGGCCACCGCAGCCACATTTCACGATGTCCTTGCCGTGCTGGGGATATTTTATCTCTCCGGCAAAGAGATCAACCTCATCCTTGTCAGCGCCCTCCTCATGATCGCGGGATATTCCCTTACCGATACGGTTGTCGTATTCGACAGGATAAGGGAAAATCTCAGGTATAAATACAAGAAATCAGCGATGGACATCATCAACCAGAGTCTGAATGAAGTGCTTTCAAGGACCATCATTACTTCGCTTACAACATTTTTTGCGGCCTTTGCCCTTTATGTCTTCGGCGGAGAGGTGATTCATGATTTTGCCTTCGCCATCATGCTGGGCATAATCATCGGCACATACTCATCCATATTTGTCGCAAGCCCCATAGTCCTGCTCATGGGTGAAGAAAGGGCCTTACATAAGAGGAAGAAATGAAAAGTTATGAGCTGCGGGTGAAATCCGCAACCCGCAACCCGCATCATGAATAGCAGATGGCTGGTAAGAAAAACCAACCCGGAATTTCTGAATTATCTCTCGGTCAAGGCATCAATATCGCCCGTGCTTGCCCAGATCCTTGTAAACAGGGGCATACGGGACGCTGAGTCCATCAGGGAGTTTCTCCACCCTTCCCTTGAAAACCTGCATGACCCGTTTCTGATGCCCGACATGCAAAAGGCGGTCGACAGGTTGAGAGCCGCCGCTGACGGGGGCGAGACACTATTCGTACACGGTGATTACGACGCCGACGGCGTGACATCAACGGCGCTTCTCGTCTCCGTGTTCAGGAAGCTGGGACTGAAGGTCTTCTATCACATCCCCAACAGGATTACCGAAGGCTACGGATTCGGCGATACGGGCCTGCAAAAGGCCGGAGACTGCGGTGCTGACCTCATCATAACCGCGGACTGCGGCATCAGTTCGGCAGATGAAGTGCTGAAGGCCCGTTCCATGGGCATGGACGTTATAATAACTGACCACCACGAGCCCCCGGAGAAGCTTCCCGGGGCGACTGCCGTCCTGAATCCATGCAGACCGGACTCCGGGTATCCCTTTAAACATCTGGCAGGCGTGGGCGTTGCATTCAAGCTGGTACAGGCCATTTATCCGGAGTTGCGTGCGGAGGAAATCCTTGATCTCGTTGCACTGGGAACGATTGCGGACTCCGTGCCGCTCACAGGGGAAAACAGGATATTCGCCGCATACGGGCTCAGGGAGATCAACAGACCCGACTGCAGGGCCGGGATAAGGGCATTGAAGGAAGCCGCCCGTATAGATGGCAGGGAGATCAGCTCGGGATTGCTCTCTTTCACCCTGCTGCCCAGGATTAACGCAGCCGGCAGGCTTGATGACGCCGGCGGGGTTGTCGAGCTTTTACTTACGGAAGACGAGACACGGGCAAAGGGCATAGCGGCTCTTCTTGACGAACACAACAGGAAACGGCAGAGGATTGAAGGGGAGGTGCTGAGGTCGGCGCTCGACATGATAGACCCCGCGAACCCGGGAACGGTCATTGTGCTTTCGTCCGCTGACTGGCATCCCGGCGTTGTAGGGATAGTTGCATCGCGGCTGGTGGACATGTTTTACAGGCCCGTCTTCCTCTTTTCGGTAAAGGACTCCGTTGCCAGGGGCTCTGCGAGGAGCATTCCGGCTTTTCACATATATAAGGCGGTTTCCGAATGTTCGGGGCTTCTCACCGGATTCGGAGGCCACAGCCAGGCCGCCGGTCTCAGCCTCGCGGCGGAGAATATCCCCGCCTTCAGGGAACGCATCAACTCCATAGCGGAGAAAACGCTCGGAGCGGATGACATGATTCCCATGCTGGAGATTGACGCCGCCGTCAGTTTTCCCGATATAAGTTTCAGCCTGGTAAAGGAACTCGGCCTCCTTGAGCCCTACGGCAATGCAAACAGGGAGCCGCTCCTCGGCGCGAAAGGCATAGAGATAGTAAGCCGCAGGACGGTCGGCGACAATCACCTGAAAATGCAGTTGAAACAGGAAAGAACGAATATGGACACCATCGGCTTTAGCATGGCCGACAAGCTGGGATGGACTGACGCATCCTCATCCCTGGATATCGCCTTTGTCCCCTGCATAAATGAATGGAACGGCACCAGAAGCATACAGTTGAACCTGAAGGCGGTCAGGCCCCGCAGTTGAAAACCGACCTGGTCCCGGAGGCCTTTTTTGCCAATAGTGCATTAAAAAGGGTTGTTATCCCTGATGTTGCATAAGCCGGACTCTCCTGCCCTCCCGGCGTGGTTTTATGCTGCTGCAAGGTGAATAATCCCCTCCCCAGCGGTCAGACCCTGTTGCACGGGACCGGCGTTTGCCTTAATGTTGCATAAGAGTGTCAGGCATGCTGTTTTCTTTTCTTCCGGAAACTCCCGAACATCAGCGCGACTCCGCCGGCAAGGAACAGGGCATAAGCGGCCGGTTCGGGAACAATGGTGACGCCGGCAAGTTCCATTATATACGGAGGAGCGATATCCTCCGAAAAGTCCACCTCCTTCACCAGCCCGACTCCGGGGACGATATATTCATACCAGAAATCGCCGGGGGTTTTATAATACTTCTTGTGGATATAGACATTATCAAATGGGTATGTACCGTAAGGAACCTCCAGGATGCTCTTGCCGGTCTCCCAAGGCAGGGAATCAACACTTACGATTTCGGCGTATGTGATGCCCTCACCGTCGGGATCAAGATAAGACCAGGCGGTTCCCACAGGCGCCTTTCTCCAGAACTCTCTCTCTCCCCAGGCGTCGTAATAATACACCGTGTCCTCCGTTGACCTGAACAGGAAATAATCGAACGTGCCCGGATACCAGTCGAGAACACTTATCCTGAAGTAATCGTTGCCCCCTATAGGCACCGTCTCCAGCCAGTCTATCTGCACCGTCCAGTAATTTGCAGGACTGCCAGAGTCATGTTTCAGGTACTCGTAACTATTGCCCACCTGCATGGGAAACAAATCCACTGCATATACACGCGAACCGTAAACAGCGATACCCAGCGTTAATAGTAAGAATATAATTTTTTTCACTATTATCCACCCTACATTCCGCGGGTTTGGAGCAGTTAGTTTGGAATTTATTAAGTTTAAAAAACAAAGAGTTAGAGGATAGGCAGAGAGCGTATTGAGCTACTCATATCTGACA
>JALSHG010000018.1 GCA_026982355.1 Thermodesulfovibrio sp. | reverse complement strand
TCAACGCCAAGTACTTCGTGATCGCTGCCGTCAGCGTCGTCTTCCCATGATCCACGTGCCCTATCGTCCCTATGTTTACATGCGGCTTTACTCTCTCAAATTTTGCCTTCGCCATCTCTGCCTCCTGTGTTTTTTCATCCTGGAGCCCATGACCGGGATTGAACCGGTGACCTCATCCTTACCAAGGATGTGCTCTGCCGACTGAGCTACATGGGCGATATCTCACAGCTTTCAGCCCCCGGCGTTGAACCGGCGGTGTCTCTCCCAAAGTCGCGGACTGCCTGCCTGCTGCTGTTTCTGGAGCGGGAAACGGGATTCGAACCCGCGACCCTCAGCTTGGAAGGCTGACGCTCTACCACTGAGCTACTCCCGCATTTCCACGTTGTTGCAGGCGGCCATCATCCGCCTTACTGGTGGAGAGGGGAGGATTCGAACCTCCGAAGGCTGAGCCAACGGGTTTACAGCCCGTCCCCTTTGGCCACTCGGGAACCTCTCCTTTTATAATTATGTAAGGGATCGGCAATTGACTCTTCCCATGTTCGAGACTGTTTTTTTCTTCCGCAAGCCCCTGACTCCCGGCAGCCAATTGCCTGCTGATGTCTTTCTGGAGCCGATGAGAGGATTCGAACCCCCGACCCGCTGATTACAAATCAGCTGCTCTACCAACTGAGCTACATCGGCGCCCCGTCATCTGTTTAAACCCTGCAGTTGCATAAAATACCGGCGGCGGAGCAGGGAAGTCCGCCGCGAAAGCATCATCCCGCCGGCTGCATCCAAAGTTCTTTTGATAGAATAGCTAATATAAAAAATTATTACTGTTTTGGTCAACCAATAATCATAACATTATTTTTTTTTCTTTTACAACCCCCGTGGCAACCCTGTTTCATCAACTCTTACTTCCCGAACGGCATAAAAACATACACCTTGCAACGGCATAAAAACACTGCCCGCGGGCAGGGGAGTCCGGCGGAAAAGCTTTATCCGCGATATCTTCAGGACATATTCCGCACGGCATATCGACATCCCGTGATTCGTGACTGTAAAAGACAAAGACCGGAGACGGACACGGTCAACCGACACGGAAGACGTCCTTTTTTCCGTATTAAGTCCTGCAACAGGGACATATCCCATCGCCTGAGCCTCTTGCAAAAGTGTGAAAATGCCCGTATATGTCATTTCGACCGGAGGGAGAAATCTCTCGGTATCGATGCAGGTATAAGACCTCTCTCTCCGTTCGAGGTGACGGACGGAGGACTTTTGCAAGGGCCCCGCTTTATACTTTTATAAAGGTTTTACACCGGACTCTCCTGCCGGCTTATGCAACATTAAAGTTAAATCCGCCAGGAAGCCCGGAGGCGCCGGATCCTTCCTGTCCACGAGGTGGCAGCGCACCATGTGGCCGCCGGAGACTTCCACGGGCTCCGGCCGTTTAACCCGGCACACATCCTCCGCCACGGGACAACGGGTGTGGAAACGGCATCCCGGCGGAGGGTCAAGCGGCGACGGCACATCCCCCCTGAGGATCACCGGCCTCCTTTTCCGTCCCGGCTCAGGGAGGAGATTGGCGGACAGCAGGGCAATGGTATAAGGATGCAGGGGCCTCGAGTAGAATTCCCCGGCGCCGGCGATCTCCGTAATCTCCCCCATGTACATGGTTGCTATCCTGTCGGATACATGTTCGACCACTGCAAGGTCGTGGGATATGAACAGATACGAAAGATTAAAGTCTCTCTTCAGTTCCCCCAGAAGGTTCAGTATCTGGGCCTGTATCGAGACATCGAGGGCGGATACCGGCTCATCGCAGACAATGAGTTTCGGATTCAGGGACAATGCCCTTGCAATGGCTATGCGCTGCCGCTGCCCCCCCGAGAACTCATGCGGATACCGGTTGTAATAACCGGCCGAAAGGCCCACCCTTTCCAGCAGGCCTTCAACGATCTCCCTCTTTTTCCCGCCCCGGGCAATCCCGTGGGCGCCGATTCCCTCCGCAATTATGCTGCCTATGGAAAGCCTGGGGTTCAGGGATGAATAGGGGTCCTGGAAAACAATCTGCACATTCTTGCGGAACCGCCGGAGCCTGTCGCCCCTCAGCCTGAACACATCCTCCCCCTCGAAATACACCTCCCCGCCGCTCGGTTCCGCAAGGCGCAGTATCACCCTGCTGAGAGTGGTCTTGCCGCATCCGGATTCGCCGACCAGCCCGAGGGTCTCGCCCGGTTTTATATGGAACGACACATTATCGACAGCCTTCACCGAGCTGATCACCCTGGAGAATATTCCACTCGTGACAGGGAAATATTTCCTGAGATTCCTGACTTCCAGAAGAATGTTATCCGTGCTGTTCATCCGATATCAAAAATGAAGCGGTTTTTGTCTTTTCTTTCCAGACATATTTATCTATGGTTTGACTGAAATGACACGCGGCCCTGTGGCCGTGCCGGATTTCCCTCAGCGGAGGCTTCTGTGTCATGCACTGCTCCGCGGCAAACAGACACCGGGGCCGGAACCTGCACCCCCGGGGGAAAGAGACGGGATCAGGCACATTGCCGGGTATCACGTACAGGGCCCGTCCTCTTTTGCCTATGACGGGGATTGACGTGAAGAGGCCGAGGGTATAGGGATGCCTTGGGTTGCCGAATATGTCTTCCACGGAACCGTACTCGACTATGCTCGATGCATACATGATGGCCACGTGTGAGGCCATACTCGCCACCACCCCCAGATCGTGCGTTACAAGCAGGATGGACATGCCGTATTCATCCTGCAGCGACTGCATGAGCTCCAGTATCTGCGCCTGTATGGTGACATCCAGCGCAGTGGTGGGTTCATCGGCTATCAGTATCTCCGGGTTGCAGGACAGGGCCATGGCGATCATAACGCGCTGTTTCATCCCGCCGGACATCTGGTGCGGATAGGACTTCAGGCGAATCGCCGGCGAGGGTATGCCCACTTTATCCAGAATCCGCACGGCAAGCTCTCCGGCCTCCGCGGATGTCTTATGCTGATGAAGCATGATGACCTCCTTGATCTGCTCCCCTATGGTGAATACAGGGTTGAGCGAGGTCATCGGCTCCTGAAAGATCATGCTTATGTCATTGCCGCGGATACGCTCCATGTCCTTCTCGGGCAGTGCCAGCAGGTTCCTCCCTTTATACAGGATTTCTCCGCCGGTTATCCTGCCGGGGGGCGAAGGGATCAGCCTCAGGACGGACAGGCATGTGACGCTCTTGCCGCATCCGGATTCGCCGACCAGCCCGAGGGTGGTCCCCTTCATTATTTCAAGGTCCACCCCGTCAACCGCCATGGCCGGGCCGTCGTCCGTATCGAAACAGACCTTCAGGTTGCTGATCTTCAGTAATGTTTCCATTCTTTACCTTACAGTGGCATAAAAATGCCGCCCGCGTGCAGGGGAGTACGGCGGTTTTACGGCGGACTCCCCTGCACGTTTATGCAACATTACGGTTTACTATAGGGTCCATAATCCCTATCTCTTTCTTAATTTAGGGTTCATGGCGTCTCTCAGACCTTCACCGAACAGGTTGAACGACAGCACCACTGTCAGGATGGAGAAGCCCGGTATGTACATGAGCCAGGGGGCATCGAAAATGAACCTCTCCCCCCCGGCCAGGATATTGCCCCACGTGGCATGCGGCGGGGGAACGCCGAATCCGAGGAAGCTCAGACCGGCCTCCGTGAGTATGGCCGTGGCTATTCCGATGGTGGCTGACACAAGCACGGGCGCGATTGCATTCGGCATCATATGCCGGAAGATGATGCTTATATCGGAAAGCCCCAGGGCCTTTGCCGCGGATACAAAGTCCTGCTCGCGCAGTGACAAGAACTCCGCCCTGACAAACCTCGTTGTACCCATCCAACTGGTAAGGCCGATTACGATCATTATATTGTAAATGTTCGGCGGCAGGAGCGCCACTATGGTCAGGATGAGGAAAAAGCTCGGGAAACAGAGCATGATATCCACAAACCTCATGATAAGGGTATCCACGGAGAACGTGTCGAAAAACAGGAAATCCAGTGGTCTCGGACCGGCTCCGCCTCTTGCGGCAAGGTAATGGTATACGGCTGAAACGGTTGCAAGCAAAAGGGAGGTCACAAACAAATCCAGCGCCGGTTCTTTCCGGCCCGAGGCGAGGAGTATCATGGAGGCGAAGAATGCAATGAAACACAGCACGTGCATGAATTTGATCCTGGCCCTGCCGTAGTAGCCCGCCACGCCTCCGAGGATGATGCCTATCACCACCGAGATGCCGACCGCCACGAACCCGACCGTTAAAGAGACCCATGCCCCCTGCATCATCCGCGCGAACACGTCCCTGCCCAGGTCGTCCGTGCCGAGCAGGTATATGCCGAACACCGGCCTGTCCCCGGGTTCGACCATGTCGGTGTTGACAGGGCTCAACGGTCTCAACAGCTTCTCGGACAGGCGCACCTTCGCGGGGTCAAGGACCGGGGTCTCGCCGGTGGTGAGGAACCAGCCGGCGACCGCCACTATGAAAAAGGCAATAAAAATCACAAGCCCCCACACGGCCGGGGTGTTCTTTTTAAACACCCTCCACGCCTCCGCAAAGCGCGAGACCTCTTCCGGCAGGTCCCGGCTCGTTTCTCCTGTACTGAGATTGTTCCGCATAGCCCGATATCAACCTTGCGTCATAAAAAATACCTGCGGCGGTCTCTCCGCCTGTTCACCTTACAGCGGCATGAAAACACCGCCCGCGGGACAGAAGAGCCCGTGGAGGTTTTCCGGCAGACTCCCCTGCACGTTCATGCAACATCAAGGCGATTACAACCGTATCCTCGGGTCCGCCACCATGTACAGCAGATCCGAAATAAACGTGCCTGCCAGCACCAGCACCGCGGATATGAAGTTTATTGTCAGGATTACGGGATAGTCACGGGCCAGGATGGCCTCAAAGGCCATACGTCCTATGCCGGGCCAGGCGAATATGGACTCTATGATAACCGACCCCCCGATCAGTCCCGGCAGTATCAGCCCGAACATGGTGATAAACGGAAGCAGGGCATTCCTGAATCCGTGCTTGTAATAGACAGCGTCCGCGGACAGCCCTTTCGCCCTGGCGGTCCGGATGTAATCCTGGTGGATGATCTCAAGCATCTGCGCCCGGACATACCTGGACAATAACGCTATGCCGCCCAGCGCCATCAGTATGGAAGGCAGCACCATGTGCCATATCCTGTCCATCACCCGGTAAATAATGTCCGCCTGTGCCATGCCGAAGGTATACATGCCGATGACCGGAACGTTGAACACCTTGACAACCAACTGGATAAGGATATACGCAAAGAAGAAACCAGGTATGGAAATCAGCACATACGCAAGGAACGTCGAGAAGCGGTCGAAAAAAGCCCCCCGCCTCAGGGCCGCGCTGATCCCCACCGGGAACGAAAGGGACCATGTAATCAGTGTCCCCACTATGAACAGCCACAGGCTGTTCATCACCCTTTCCCTTATCTTGCCCATTACGGGCCGGTTGTCTTTCCAGGACTTCAACTGCCCGGTAAAAAGATTTTTGTAGTACAGATAATACTGGACATGCAGCGGCTTATCGAGATTGAACTCCTTCCTGTACCTGACCAGGTCTTCCGGTGTGAACCTGGGGTTCAGGGGGTCTATCTGGCTCGGCTTGCCCGGCGCCAGGTAGACCACAAGAAAGGAGATAATCGATATGAAAAACAGCGTAACCGCTTTCTGAAAAAAACTTCTTACCGTAAATGAAAACATAACCTTAAAGCGGCATGAAACATCGCCGCCGGCGCAGAGGAGTCCGCCGGGAAATCTTTATCTGCGATACCTTCAGGAAATATTCCGCACAGCGTATCGACGTTTTTTTGAACTTCACCTTCCGTTATTTCCTGCAACAACAACATATTTCCGATATCCCATCGCTTTATAAAGGTTTGCCGGCGGACTCCTCTGCATGTTTACGCCACATAAAACATAACCTTACAGCGGCATGAAAACACCGCCCGCCGGACTCTCCTGCCGGCTTATGCGGCCCCGGGCACTATCCCGCATCAAACACCGGTTCAAACGGCAGTTTAATCCATTTATTGAAGTAAAACATGTAATTGCCCGTTTTCGTAGGGGTTATCCTCTCAATCCTCTTTTCACCCGAGGGCAGGCGTTCCATTATAACGATCTTTTTATCCAGGACAGCGGTCCACTTTGTGACATAGAGGAATGTATAGGGCTGCTCATCGGCTATGATCCTGTGAAGCTGATGACAGTACCGCACCTGTTTATCGTGGTCATACTCCTGCCTGATCCTGATAATCAGGTCATCGGCCTCTTTATTTTTGAACCCCACAAAATTAAGCTGGTTATTGCCGGTCTGGCTCGAATGCCATATCTGGTAAAGATCAGGGTCTATTCCCATGGACCAGCCCAGTATGAGGGCGTCGAAATTGCCGGTGTTCACATGTTTGCCTAAAAAGACCGTCCACTCCACGAGGTCCGTCTTGACATCTATACCGATCTTCTTCCATGAATCCTGTGCAATGGTCAGGATGCTCTTTCTCAATTCATTGCCGCTGTTGGTGATCAGCGTGAATGCAAACACCTTGCCGTCCTTCTCCAGCCGGCCGTCGCTGTTCTTCCTCCACCCCGCCTCCTCCAGAAGCCTCAGGGCCCCTTCGGGGTCATAAGGCAGCGGCTTTACGCTTTTGTCATAATAATCCGTCTGTTTCACAAATGGCCCGGTGATCCTCTCCGCCTGGTCATACATCACATAGCGGATGATCTTGTCCGTATCAATTGCCATTCCCAGCGCCCTTCTCACCCTTTTGTCCCTGAACAATTCCCTGCGCATGTTGTAGCCTATGTACGTATACCCGAAAGACAGGCCGGAGAAGCTCTGGTACCTCGGGTCCTTCTTCAGGCGCGCGACCTCATGCGGCTGCGCAGCGTAGTTGTCTATCGCCCCGCCGTAGAATTCAAAGGCCTGGTTGAGCGGCTTGGGGATCACGCGGTATGTATAGCTCCTGTAATTAGGGGCGCCTTCCCAGTAGTCCTCATTCCTGTCCAGTGCGATATACTGGTCGGATTTCCACTCCCTGAACACAAAGGGGCCCGTACCAACCGGGCGCCGGTTGAAATCACTGTCCCTGAGGGTGAATTCACCGGGGTCCATGCCCCTTGATTCAGCCTCTCTTCTCAGGGCGTCCGCATTCAGCAGGTGCTCGGGGAGCATGCCCATGCTCCACGTGCCGAACGCCGGGGAGTATAATCTCTTGTATACTATCCTTACAGTGTATTTATCCGGTGTCTCCAGGCTCTTGACAGGCTCGTAATCCGATGTCCTGGGAGACAGGTTTTCCGGGTTCATTATCGCCTCGTAGGTGAACTTCACGTCGCCGGCGTCGAACTCGTGGCCGTCGTGGAATTTCACCCCCCTTCTGAGGTGAAAGACGATTACCGGGTTGTGCTCGACGGGGGGGACCGCCCTCCGGGCGATATCCGGGAGCCTGTCTTCATGCCCCGGGGTAAGCATCACGACATAATCCGCGGACGGAAAGGACTCAAAGTAGCCCTTTCCGAGGATGGATTCCATGTTTCCGAAAAAATCCTGGTCCACCTTCTTCAGGGTAACCTTCAACCTCGAGGGGGTGTTAAATCTCACCCTTACTTTCACGGTGTCGGGGAAGCCGTCGGTGTCGGGGCCCGGTATGCGGATATCCGTCTCCCCCTTTTGCGGGGGGATGATCTCTATGTCCCTTATGTTGTTCAGTGTCTCCGCCAACGGTGTGTTTCCCTTTCCGGCAATGTTCCCGTCCCTGTAAGAGAGGATGAGGTCCCTGACGGCCCCCGCATCCGGCGCCTTTCCGCCGCTGACCGGGGCCCGGGGGTTGACATAAAAGTAGGCCTCTTCATATATGTCCCACCTTTCGGCCAGGCGGCCCCGGAACCGCAGGTTCTCATCCCTGTCGATCAGGCCGTCGAACACGAGAGAGGTTATCTCCGAACTGGCGGAGTCCGCATGCAGTATGGGATTCAGTATCTTCGCATCCCCGGTCGATGCGGTGATGAATTCCTCGAGCCGCCGCGGATTCCCCCTGACCTGCTCATCGTAGGTCGGGACCCAGAAAAAGGACTGCAAGAGTATGATGAATATTGTCAGGGGAAGCAGTATCAGGATTTTCTTTATCAGCATCCGGTCTTTCTCCGTATCTATTATATCAATAAGCCCACCGAGGTCAAGCCGCCGGGTCAATGGTTTGAAGCTTAAAGGCAAAGCCGGGCGCTGCATAAACGGGCAGGAGCATCCGGCCTGCCCCCCCCGGACGGGATGGTGACAATATACGTTCCGCTGTAATATAATGCTATTATAAAATGTTATTATACCCTGTCGGATAAGAAATCCGGACGGGTGTCCGGGCGCTGATTGACAAAAAATGTCAATCAGGACAAATTATATATATAACTCCACTGTCAATCCGGGAAGCGGTTAATTGCTATCCCCATGACAAATAAAGATTTTTTCATTCAAGACTTGCTGGCATAAAATCTGCTTGCATAAGGTGTAAATTTGGTTGACAACCAAACGGATTCTGAAAACAAGGAGGTGATGGGGGAATTAAGGGGGAGAGTTGAGAGAAGCTCTGATAATCAAGGCCAGACGGCTGGCCGGAAAACAATAAAAAAGGAGGAAAACATGTACAAGGCAATCAACAACATCCGGGAGCAGAAGGGTTTCACCCTGATCGAGCTCCTCATAGTCGTCGCCATCATCGGCATACTGGCGGCCATCGCGGTCCCCGCATACCTGGGCCAGAGGGAAAAGGCAAGGGTGAGGGCAGTCGAGGCTGGCGCAAAGGGGGCCACCTCCGAGATACTGGCGGTTCTTGACTCCTACGTATCAGGGGACCCGTTCATCCTGCTGGATGCGAACGCTACCGAGACATGCTACGAGGCAAGCGATGCGTCAATCACGGGCAAATCCTGCCAGGCGCTCTATAACCAGACTGCCGGAACCACTTATACCGCCTTCCCGGGAGGCATGACTGCAATCATCAACGCTATCCTGGCTCACCATGCAGGAAAAGGGGAGCAGAGTCCCTTCGGCACTGGCTCGTTGTTTGTAGGCTCCACCGGAACGGCGGGGACGGTTGTGGTGACGGCGAACGGAAGCCGTTCAATCATTATACAGGCGTATGGGAACTCAACTACAACTCCCATATTCAGCACGGCGGTTTATGCCAGGTAAGAAGAGTCCTTCTTCAGCTTAACGCAGCGGACACAGGCGGGCGGGATGGCATCCCGCCGCCTGTTTCAGACCAGCCATGCTCAGACAAGACAAGATTACAGCCATATTCCTGACCGCGGTCATCGCCCTCGCCTCGTTTCTTATTTACAGCCCTGCCCTTTACAATGAGTTCGTATGGGATGATTTTCACTTCACCACGAATCCCGTCCGCATCGGCGCTGAGCCGTATTCCTTCTTTCTGGGCGGAGGACTGTACTACCGTCCGGTTCTGCACCTGTCTGTGGTCACCGATTACAGTTTCTGGCAGTTGAACCCGCTGGGCTATCATCTCACCAATATTATCCTGCACGCCCTCTGCTCGGCGCTCGTATTCCTCGTTGCCCTGTATCTGACCGGTAACGCCCGGCTGTCCGCCGGCCCTGAATACAGCGAGCGCAACACGTCCGGGAAAAGCCTCATCCCGGCATTTATCGCCGCGATGCTGTTCGCCCTTCATCCAATTCACACGGAGTCGGTGGCCTGGATCAACGGAAGGACGGACGTGCTCGCCGCGCTTTTTTTGCTCCTGGGTTTTCTTTCATACATCCTTTACGTGAAAGAAGGGAAAAACACGGCCCTCGTCCTGCTTGCCGTCTTCTTCCTTTTTTCGCTTTTCAGCAAGGAAAACGGTGTGGCGCTGATAGGGATCGTGCCGGTTTACGGCCTTATTGCGGGGCTGCCCCGGAGGAAAATTCTGCTGTCCTGGCTGGCCCTTTCCGCCGGATTTATTGTGTACCTTCTTTTAAGGTTCGGAGGGGGTGTAAAAGAATTCGCGGCAACACCCGGCTCCAGGGAGGCCTTCTTCGCGCCGGGGATAACCCCGGGCAGGTTCCTCGAAATCCTCTCGATGGGCACGGGTTACTACTTTGAAAAACTGGTTGCCCCGTTCAATTTAAATGTCCTTCCGCGGTTGCCCGAACATCCCGTATATTATCTGATCTTCATTGCCCCGTTTATCACGGGAGCGGTTTTGTATCTGAAAGGGAAAAAACTGCATGCCTTCCTCGTGGCATGGATCGTTATCACCCTGCTGCCCTCGCTGTCAATCATGTTCTCGCAGGTTGCCGCCCCTGTCGCCGAGCGGTACCTGTACCTTCCTTCAGTTGGTTTTGTCATACTGGCGGGACTGCTCGCCGGAAGCATAAGGAACGTGAAAATCGCGATGATAACCGTTTTTTCCGTGTTTGTCATCTACGGCGTCACGACACTCGACAGGCTGGGGGACTGGAGGAACGACCTGGCGCTGTGGGAGGACACGGTCCGGAAAAATCCCGATTCAGCCAATGCCCGCATGAACTATGCCGCGGCACTGATAAGGACGGGGATGCCCGGCAGGGCGAAGGAGGAACTCCTCGTCGCCCTTGGAAAAAAGATAAGTTTCCAGCAGACCTCGAAGATTCTGGAACTCCTTGGTGTCGTTGAGACGGAATACGGCAACTACGGGGAGGCTGAAAAACACCTGGTCGAATCCATAAAAGCAAATAACAGGAACCCCACCGCTTACAACAACCTGGGGTTTCTCTACGCATCCATGGCCGGGTCGCCCGGCTACGGGACACGGAAAAAAGACCTCCTCATGAAGTCGATAAAAAAATACGGGGAGGCCCTGAGGTTGTCGCCGGGTTTTTTACAGCCCAAGTTCAACATGGGTCTCAGTTATCTGAAAATGGGCGACTTTGAGAAGGCATGGCAATATTTTGATTCTGTGATCAAATCCGCTCCGGAAGGTGAGATGTCCGCAAAGGCGCTCAATTTTATGCTTTTAATAAAATTGTCGGAAGGGGGAAATAAAGATATTCAATTAATCAGCCGATAACCATTTATAAAACATGTGTTTTTCAGCATAGAAAAACAGGATGTCATGGAGTCGCCGGACTTCGAGACCAGCCATTCAACCTTCAATGTTGCATGAAGAGGTCAGGCGAATCCCCATGCAACCGGCAACTAAACCTCAACGTTGCCCGAACGTGCTGAGGAGTCCGCCCCGCGGGCGGTATTTAATGCAACCGCGAGGTGAATTCCGCAAATAAGGAGGATATCATGGGAAGACTGTTTCCGAATAAAAAAAACGGCGGCTTTACGCTGCCGGAGCTTCTGATTACAATGGCCATTATCGCCATCCTGGCGGGCATAGCGGTGCCCATCTTCCTGGGCCAGAGGGAAAAGGCGGCACATTCAGAGGCCAAGGCGAACCTCGAGGCAATCAGGCTTCTTGAAGAACAGTATTTCGCTGAAAACGGTAATTACGGCCCGGACGGCCAGTACAACTACAAGAAAGGCGACACTTCATTGCAGGCGCTTCTGCCCGGGTTCACTCCCGGCAACCCGGCGACGCTGAAATTCGACTACGAGCTTGCGATATGGGGGAACGGAGCCGCATTCACTGCCACGGCAACAGGCAAAACAGGATCGTTTGTTGAAGGCGCAACATTTTCTATCGACCAGGACAACAACAGGTCCGGCTTTTAAGCCCCGTTTTCCAGTCGGAAAAAATCCCCTTGTTGCATAAGCGGGCAGGAGAGTCCGGCGGGAAACCTTATATAATCTGTTGCAGGACTTAACGGAGAGTGAAATTCCAGAAGACGTCAATATGCCCGTGAACAACCTCTGCAAGGAAAACTTATGATGCAGGAACCGATTGAGTACCGGAACACGGAACCCTCCCCGGCGGCCGTCGCATCCCGGGGGAGGGTCCGTTCCCAAATCACCGCACACATAAAAATACTGCGGATCAGGCACTGGATCAAAAACCTCCTGCTCTTTGCGGCCCCCTTTTTCGGCGGAAAGCTGTTCCTTGACAAAACAGCTCTCCTGGCCGTTCCGGTGTTCCTGGCGTTTTCATGCTGTGCGAGCGCCGCATACATATTCAATGACATAAAAGACTGCAAGAAAGACAGGCTTCATCCGCTGAAGAAGAACAGGCCGGTTGCATCAAACGGCATCAGCATACCGCAGGCATCGTTCTTTGCGGTTTCCCTGCTCATACCTTCGCTTGCCCTGTCATATTTCATTCAGCCTGTCTTTTTCTATCTCCTGTTGTCGTACATTGCCATCCAGGCCGCCTATTCACTGCGCCTCAAAGACATCGCGGTTGTGGACATATTCTGCATCGCCTCGGGCTTTGTAATCAGGGTGCTTGCAGGAGGGGCGGCCTTCAGCGTGGTGGTCTCACCGTGGCTTTTACTGTCAATGTTCATGATATCGCTTGTGCTCGGAGCAGGGAAGAGGCTGAGCGAAACAGGCCTGCTGCATGAACACGCCGTCACTCACAGGAAAAGCCTTGAGGTCTCTTATGTCTCATCGCTTCAAGAAATCCTGTTGATATCTTCGGCCGCCTCACTGATCGCCTACGCCCTGTACACGGTTGAAATGTATCCGAGCCTTGTTTATACGATTCCGGTGGCCACATTCGGGCTTTTCAGGTATTTAATTCTTTCAAAACAGGGTCTGGGCGACCCCACAGAAGCCCTGACAAAGGATAAATGGCTTGCGATGACAGTGGCGATGTGGCTTCTGCTCGTAGGGTTTATCAGGTATAATTAGAACGCAGCTTATACATCATGATGTGAAATTGTGAAAAATGAAAATATGTTTTTTCAGGCACTCCCTGTTAAGCCGGGGGGGTGATAAAATGGTGGTAGAGTATGCGAACCACCTTGCATCCCGGGGACATGATGTTGTCATTGAGACTAATGTTGTTGACACCGTCTTTGAGGTTCGCACGAGGATTGAAAAAATTTCCGGCAACACAACCAAGGCAGGAACCATCATTAACGCTGTTTTCAGGAAAAGGAGATATGATGTCATTATTGCCGATATTATCATGATGAATTTCTTCCTGTCTTTCAGGAACAAAAAAAGGCTGTTGTGTTTTGCGCAGGATTATGATGAATCATACTATAAAGGATTTTTCATGAAGATGCTCATCCGGGCAGTGTATTTTTACTGCCTGAGAATCCTGAAAATTCCCGTAACCGCAGTTTCAGATGAACTTGGACGGCTTTTAAGAAAGAGATTCAATGCCGATGTGTCGGTGGTGAGAAACGGTGTTGATACCGATGTGTTTTATCCTGACAGGGATGAGAAATATCTCTCACTGAAAAGTGACGGCAAGGTCATCCTTGTCTTTGCGAGAAGCGATTACAGGAAGGGCTTTGATATAGCCGTCAGGGTATTGACGAATTTCAGGAAGGAGATCGAGAATGGAGATATCTCGGTATGGGCCGTCGGAGAGGATATTGACGTGCCTTTCAGGATAAGAAATTTCGGATTTGTCCCTGCGGATGAACTCCGGAAAATACTTTCCTGCTCCGATGTGCTGCTTTATCCCTCGAGGCACGAAGGGCTTCCGTTGTTCGTCCTCGAAGCCATGGCATGCGGATGTCCGGTGGTGACGACTGAGGCGGTGACCATAGTCCGGGATGAAGGAGATGCCTTGGTGTGCAAGACAGGAGATGCTGATGCATGCTCAAGAGCTTTAAAAAAAATAATAACGGATAACGGTGTCAGAGGGAAGATAATATCGGGGGCTTTCAATAAAATAGAAAGCTATTCAATATTGTCTTCAAAAAAGAAGTTTGAAAATATTATCCAGGATAAAAAATCCACTTTTTAATTCCTATCCTTGTCCGGATATGAACAGTATAACCTTGATGTTGCATAAGCCGGCAGGGGGGTCCGGCGGACTCCCCTGCCCATAGGTGGTATTTTTTATGCCGCCGTGAGGCAAAAATACTGGGAAACATCCATGCATGAGAAAAATCATGGAGAACAACTGTCCCGGCGTGTACTACGAAGCGGGGCGTGGGTATTTGCGCTCAGGATACTCGATCAAGGAATTGCTTTAATAAGGCTTGTAATCCTTGCCCGCATTCTTGCCCCAGGCGACTTTGGCTTAATGGGCATTGCCCTGCTGGCAATGGCGACCCTGGAGACATTTTCACAAACAGGCTTTCAAGCAGCCTTAATTCAGAAAAAAGAAGATGTGGAATCTTATCTGAACTCAGCATGGACGATAACAGTTATCAGGGGAATAGTTCTTTTCGTGCTTTTATGTTTAAGTGCGCCTTATGTAGCGATTTTCTTTAAGTCGCCTGAGGCTGAGCCTGTTATTCAGGTCTTCGGATTTTCAATCCTTTTTCAAACATTTGCCAATATAGGCATTATTTATTTCGAGAAGGAATTGGAATTTAACAAACAGTTCATCTATCAGTTAAGCGGCACCCTGGCGGATTTTACCGTAGCAGTCTCCGCTGCTTTAATATTGAAAACAGTATGGGCGTTAGTATTCGGTTTGCTTGCAGGAAGTTTTGTCAGATGTATTGTAAGTTATCTAATACATCCTTACAGGCCGCATTTAAGTTCTGATTTGGGGAAGGCAAAAGAACTTTTTGGTTTTGGCAAATGGATTCTCGGCTCAAGCATATTGGTATTCCTGATTACCCAAGGCGACGACATTTTTGTTGGAAAAGTTCTGGGTGCCGCTGCATTAGGTTTCTATCAGATGGCTTACAGGATATCAAATATGCCAGCGACTGAAATCACCCATGTAATCTCTCAGGTGATTTTTCCTGCCTATTCAAAACTGCAGGGTGATATTCCAAAGTTGCGAGAAGCTTATTTGAGGGTTTTGCAACTTACAGCATTTTTGTCATTTCCAATAGCAGGATTAATATTTGTATTGGCACCGGACTTTACGATGATATTTTTGGGAGAGAAATGGATGGCGATGGTGCCAGCGATGCAGGTATTGGTTTTTGCAGGGTTGGTACGGTCAATTGCAGCGACAGCCGGACCGGTATTTCATTCTGTTGGAAAACCCAAAATAGACACGAAATTGCAAATAGTTCGTCTGTCTGTGTTAGCCATCCTGATATACCCATTTACCAGCAAATGGGGCATAACCGGTACTTCACTGGTGGTGTTTTTGAGCATTTTCATTTCTAATATAGGATTCAGCCTTATGGCTATAAAAATCACAAAATGCGGCATAGGTGATTTTGCAAGGACAATAATGTTTCCTTTGGTGAACGGGACAGTAATAATATTATTGTTACTGCCGTTAAAGGCTGCAATCGGCATCGGTATACTTGAATTTGTTTTATTTATTCTCATAGGGATTCTGACATATCTTTTCATTGCATATTTAGCAGATAAATTCTTCAATTATAAAATCCATGCGCTCATAAAAGGCAGCATACAGTCGTTCCGGGGTATTTGAAAGGATTTGGAAATATTTTTCTGAAAAAAAGGAAATACTTTATCGAGAGGAAATGATACGGACAAGTCCATATTTTTATTTTGACCCATCCTATGATTCAAAAGGACGCTTCTGCAGCTATTGGCATCAAATTAATGAAATAATCAGTTTGAATCCCAAAGCAGTTCTTGAAATCGGGATCGGGAGTGGTTTTGTCTTTAAATACTTAAAGGAGAGGAAAATAAATATAATTGCTTTAGACATTGATAAAAAATTAAATCCGGACATAGTTGGAAATATCATGAGTCTGCCATTTGGAGACAATGTTTTTGATGTGGTAGCTGCTTATGAAGTGTTAGAACATCAACCTTATGAAAACTTTTATAAATCTCTTCATGAAATATTCCGGGTTTCCAGTGCGTATGCCATTTTATCTTTACCCGATGTTGACAGGGTATATCGTTTCAATATGCAAATCCCCTTATTAGGGGAAATTAAAAAACTTATTCCGCTGCCAAGATTAAAGAAACCAGTTCACCAATTTGATGGCGAGCATTACTGGGAGATAGGCAAGAAGGGATACTTATTGAGTAGAATTACGGATGATATTCAAAAAACAGGATTTAAAATTGAATCCACATACAGGGTTCTTGAAAACCCTTATCACTTGTTTTTTGTGTTGAAAAAGCTGAAGTAAACGTTATGGGGAAAAAGTCAGTGGCAAGTGTAATATGCCGGCGTTAATAAAGCACACACTTGCCGACAATTGCCGCAAGAGAAAAAAGATGAAACCAACCGTTAGTGTTATTGTACCTACATTTAATCGTGCCGAACTGATAAAAACATCCGTTCGGAGCGTTTTGAATCAGACATACCAGGATTTTGAAATCATCATTATTGATGACGGATCAACTGATGATACCGAAAAGGTTGTGAAAAACCTTAATGACGACAGAATCAGGTATATACGACATGAACGGAACAAGGGCGCTCCTGCAGCAAGGAATACAGGAATAAGAAGCGCTCGCGGGAAATACCTGGCATTTCAGGATAGTGATGATGAGTGGATGCCGGAAAAACTTGAGCGGCAGATGGCCATCTTTCGCGGAGCGGTATCAGATGTAGGCGTTGTTTATTCGGGATTCTGGAAGGTAAAAGATAATAAAAGACTTTATTTCCCCCCTCCTCAGATTAGAAAGAAAGAAGGCAATGTCTATAAAAATCTGCTTGAGGAAAATTTTGTGGCAATGCCCTCAGCAGTGATAAAATCAGAGTGTTTCAAAAAAGCCGGCATGTTTGATGAAGAACTGCCTCGTTATCAGGACTGGGAATTATTCATCAGGATTTCAAAACATTACAATTTTGCATTTGTCAGCAAACCGTTGTTAGTCGCATATCACCAGCATAACGGTATATCCTCAGACAAAGACGCACTTCTCAGGGCACGTAAAATGATTTTAAAAAAACATTTCAGAGGATTTGAAAAAGGAGGCAGAAAACTGCTGTCAAAACAATACTATCTGTTAGGACTTTCATTTTCCGAAAAAGATGATCTGAAAACCTGCCGTAAATATTTCGGAAAGGCCCTCATGGTTTATCCCTTAAACGTAAAGTGCTTTTTTGCAATTTTACTTTCCGTTGCTGGTTCCAATATCCTGAATAAACTCATGGAATATAAAATGAGACTTTACAAGTAAAATCAAATTTAATTACAACGGAAATGATATCAAAATCTCTTGCAATCTATTAAAATATATTTTTCATAATGAAGACCGCGTCAAACCTTGAAGCTCCCGTTGTATTTATCATACTTACCAACTGGAATAACCCTTCCGATACCATTGAATGTCTTGACTCTCTCATCAAAATACAATACAAAAACACCAAGATTGTAATCATTGATAATGGCTCAGAAGACGACTCCATGGAAAAATTCAAACAATGGGGCGCGAACAACAAAATTGACTTTGAAGTGGTCCTTGATACAGATCTCTGCTCACCTTCACAAAAAAACAATTTTCTGACTATAATTTCTTTAAAAGAAAACATCGGTTTTGGCGGCGCTAATAATGTCGGGATACAGAATGCACTAAAAAAAGGAGCAGATTTTGTTCTTCTATTAAATAATGATACCGTGGTGACTGAAGATTTTCTTTCAAGTCTGGTAAAAACAGCTTTAAATACAAGGAAAACCGGCATTACCGGGGCGAAAATAAAATATTTCGATGACAAGGATAAAATCTGGTTCAGCGGGGGCTATATCGATTTTCTCAAGGGGGCTTTTTATCACCGGGAAGATGATTGCAGTGGTCAAAGGGAATCTGATTTCATAACAGGTTGTCTAATGTTAATACCGTCTGAAGTAATTAAAAAGGTCGGGTGTTTTGATGAAAGGTATTTTTTGAATGTTGAAGACGTTGACCTATCATGCAGGATAAAAGATGCCGGATATAATCTCACGGTGGATTGTAATGCCGTTGTGTTTCACAAGGTAAGCGCCTCTATCGGCGGGTTGTTTTCCTCAAGGAATCAATATTATTTCCATAGAAACAGGATGTTGTTTTTCAGTACGCGGTTCAGAGGCGTTAAAAAACTATTGTTTTATTACTTCCAGTTTTTTATCGCGACTCCCGTATGGATTATTATGCAATTGTTTAAGAAAAGAGGTACGGCAATTAAGGGAACATTAGTCGGATATTTTGATTATTTGAAAGGGCGCTTCGGAAGATGCAAGTATTTCTGAGCAAGTAGAAAGACCACTTGATGTCTTTAGCGGATCAGCAAGAATTTCTGGGAAAATCTCTTTATTCAGGAAAACAATCGGGCGGATCTGTAACCTGTCGAAACGAAATGAATGCCGGAGTCACAAAGCACAACAAGTCTTACTATCAGGCAAACAAGCAGGCCGAAGACAGAATAGCCCTGGGCTTTTACTACAGGTTGGCAACCTCGTATGTCAAGAGCGGGAAAGTTCTGGACTTCGGCTGCGGCACCGGTCATTTCATCAAACGGTTCGGTGGCGGATACGAAACATGGGCTTACGATATTTCGCCTTACGCGCTTGGGGAGGTCAAGACCGTGGCGCCGCATACAAACATCTGTTCCTCTCCTGAATCACTGAATGAGCTTGACCTCGTTGTGTCCGTTCATGTTATGGAACACCTGAAGGACCCGTTCGCGGCCATGCTGCTGTTTCATAAGATTCTGCATGATAAAGGCGTGCTGTTATACATAGTTCCCGACATCTCGGGACTGGGGCATAAAATAAAGAAGCGGCGATGGTTCGGTTACGGCGATCCATCCCACGTCTCTCTACACCCGGCAAGTCAGTGGCTGTCCTGGACGGAAGCCGCCGGTTTCAAGATTTTAAAAACAGGGACGGACGGATTATGGGACGTGCCGTATTTGCCGTTAATTCCCAAATGGATACAAAAGCTGATTTTCTATCCGCTGCCGGCAATCCAGGTCGTCACCGGCCATCTCTTTTTACCGGCGCGGTGGGGCGAGTCTTTGGTTGTGGTGGCTCAAAAAAACAAACGGAAATGAGACCGTCATCTGCTGTATGAATAAAATAAATAAAATAAAACTCCTGAAACTTATAGACCGTGTTGTCGGCGCACCCCTCATATCCGTACTTCCCGCAATAAAAAGGACATTCAACACTGCAAAAAAGCAAGACAGAATTCTCATTATCCGTCCCGGCGGCATCGGTGACGCGGTTCTTCTTTTACCGGCGATACGCGCTTTGAAAACGGAATTTCGCGATTCGGAAATCGATGTCCTCTGCGAGAAAAGAAATGCAGGTATAATCAGTCTCTCTGAAGATATCGACAGGATTTATCTCTACGATAAAGGAGACGGCCTCATCAGATGCCTGCGGAACGGATATGATGCCGTCATTGACACCGAGCAGTGGCACAGGCTGTCGGCTGTCGCCGCCTATATCAGCTCCGCCCCCCTGAGAATCGGGTTTGACACGAATGAAAGGGCGAATCTGTTTACGCACGGAGTTCCATACAGCCATGAAGATTACGAGGTGTTCAGCTTTTTCCACCTGATCGAACCATTAATCCACAGCGCTCCGGAATTCGATCCCGACAAGCCGTTTCTTGGCGTGCCTGCTGAACCGCCATCCGCTCTCTCTGCCGTCCGGGAAGAAGACGGGATAATCTCGATCTTCCCCGGCGCGTCCGTAAATGAACGAAGGTGGGGAGGTGAGAAATTCGGTAAGGCGGCCGGAATACTGCGTGATAAAGGCTATAAGATCGCGGTACTCGGATCGCGCGCGGAAATGGCGGACGCCGCGATCATCAAAAAAAACGTCGAATGTATCGACCTTGTCGGCAGGACAAATCTCCGTGACACGGCGCTGGCGCTTAAAATGAGCAGGTTGCTGCTTACGGCGGATTCCGGCCTCATGCATATAGCGTATGCCGTCGGAACCCCGACGGTTTCCCTTTTCGGCGCGGGCATGGAAAAAAAGTGGGCGCCGAGGGGACAACGGCATGTGGTTTTAAACAGGCGGCTTCCATGCAGTCCATGCACAAAATTCGGTTATACGCCGCGATGCAGGAGAAAAGTGGAATGTCTCTCTTCCATCAGTGTTGATGAAGTAATAACCGCAATAGAGGATATTCTGGACAAGCCGCGCGCATAGCGCCGGTGTTCGGAGGGTGCGGCTGTCCGGGTGCGGAAAAATTGCAACTGCTCAGTTCACGTCACGTCAGGGAGTTACCTTGATGTCGCCATAAGCAGGCAGGGGAGTGCGGCGGAAAAGCCTCTAAAACATCTCTATCTGCACTTCTTTATCCTCGGGCAGAAACAGCGGATAGTTGTCGTCAAAGCAGGCGGTGCAGTATTCCTCGGGATTCGGCACGACCTTGCGCAGGCCGTCGAGGCTGAGGTACTGCAGGGTGTCCGAGGTGATGTATTTCCTTATCTCTTCAAGCCTGTGGGTCGAGGCTATGAGCTCTTTTCTCGTTGGAGTGTCAATGCCGTAAAAGCACGGCCCTATGGTCGGCGGGGAGCTTATCCTCATGTGCACCTCTTTCGCCCCTCCGCCTTCCCTTATCATCTTGATGATCTTCTTGCTTGTCGTTCCTCTCACGATGGAGTCGTCCACGACAAGCACCCTCTTGCCCCGCAGCAGGTGGCGGACGGGATTGAGTTTTATCTTCACCCCGAAGTGCCTTATCGACTGCCTCGGCTCTATGAATGTCCTGCCCACGTAATGGTTGCGTATCAGTCCGAAATCAAAGGGTATCCCGCTCTCGTCCGCATAACCAAGGGCGGCCGGCACCCCTGAATCCGGCACGGGGATGACTATGTCCGCGTCAATCGGGTTTTCCCTTGCAAGCTGGCGCCCGAACTCCTTTCTTACGGCATCAACGTTGAGATTACCGAAGATGTTGCTGTCAGGCCTTGCAAAGTATATGAATTCAAAGATGCAGAAGGCGTGTCGCTGCGAGGGGACGGTCTTGATGGATTTCATCCCGGACCTGTTCATTATCACGATCTCGCCGGGCTCGACGTCCCTCTCGTAAACAGCGCCTATGAGGTCAAGGGCGCACGTCTCGGACGCCACCACATACGAGCCGTCATACCTGCCTATGCTCAGGGGCCTGAAGCCGTACGGGTCCCTTGTCGCAATGAGCTCCTTTTCACTCATGAGAAGGAGGCTGAATGCGCCGGATATCTTCTTCATGGTATCGATAAGGCGCTCGTAAAGCCCGCCGGCGCGCGAATTCGCTATCAGGTGGACTATCACCTCGCTGTCGGACGTCGACTGGAATATCGCGCCCTTTGACTCCAGCTCATCCTTCAGTTCAAGTGCGTTTACAAGATTGCCGTTATGGGCTATTGCAAACGGCCCCAGGGAAAAATTGACCACGATGGGCTGGACGTTCTTCAGTGAGCTTGCGCCCGCCGTGGAATAACGGTTGTGGCCTATGGCTATATCACCGGGCAGACGCTTCAGCCTTTTCTCGGAAAATATATCCGCCACGAGGCCCATGGACTTCTCAATATGAATCTGTCTGCCGTCGGACGAGCATATGCCGGCACCCTCCTGCCCCCTGTGCTGGAGCGCATGGAGACCAAGATAGGTAAGGTTCGCCGCCTCGGGATGGCCGTAGACGCCGAACACCCCGCATTCATCATGAAACTTGTCTGAAGACAACGCTGCGTATGGTATTTCCGATGAATTATCCATGGACATCTTCGGTCTTAGTATAACATTTCAGGGCAATGATTTATTTTCCGCACCACTTCCGGGCGTTCTGGAACATCCTGAGCCATGGAGACGCCCTGAGGTTTTTTTTCCACTCCCCGGGCATCCAGGGCCACTGCCATTTCAGGAAGGTACGTTCTGGATGCGGCATGACGGCAAGGTGCCTGCCGTCCGGGGAGCACAGCCCGGCGATCCCGGCGACGGAACCGTTCGGATTGAATGGGTATCTCATGGTGATTTCGCCATTGTCATCCACATAGCGTATCTGGGCAAGGCCGTCTTCCTCCACTTTTTCAAGCACACCCTTATCTGGGAAATATGCCCTGCCCTCGCCGTGGGCGACCCATATGCCCAGGACGGAACCCTCCATGCCTTTCAGCATAATCGAAGGACCGGGCAGGATCCCGACCGATGAAAAACGCGACTCGAACCTCCCCGATGTATTGCGGATGAACCGGGGCCGGGCGGTATCCTCCAGACCCCGCCACGGCACCCATCCGAGCAGCGCCATAAGCTGGCAGCCGTTGCATACGCCGAGGCTGAATGTATCATCCCTGTCATAGAATTCCTGAAACTCATCCCATATCCTGCTGTTGAATCTTATGACCCCCGCCCAGCCCTTTGCCGAATCAAGGACATCCGCATAGCTGAATCCGCCGACAAATACCAGGCCCCTGAAATCCGAAAGCCCGGCTCTCCCCTCGAGCAGGTCCGTCATGGTTATATCCCACGGCTCGAATCCCGCCTGGAAAAAGGCCGAGGCCATTTCCCTGTCGCTGTTGCTGCCTTCTTCACGTATGACGGCAACCTTCGGCCCGGAGCCGCTTTCAAGCAGAACGGCCGGCGTGTCCGCGGGATCAAAGCTTAATCTGAAATCAGGCCCCGGCCTGTCAAAACATGCCTGCCTTTCCTCATCCGCACACACGGGATTTGCCTGGAGCCTCTCGATCCGGTAAGCCGTCTCTTCCCACATGCTCCTCAGAACCCTCATGTCTTCGTTTAAAAGCGTTCCGGGTTCCGGGCTCCGGGCTCTGGGTTTTATTTGTATGATTTTTTCATGTACGGTCTTACCGATGATTTCATAAGGAACCGGGGATGCTTCAAAAACAGAGATTATTTCTTTCTCATTTTCGGGAAGATACTCTATCACCAGACCAAGCTCCTCTGCAAACAGCAGGGACAAGGCGCGCCTTGCCCCTGCGGATGAAATATTCACATCAATTCCGCAGTTGCCGGCAAATGCCATCTCAAGGAGAGTTGTGATCAGGCCGCCGTCGCTCCTGTCATGGCCCGCGAGGATGAGGTCGCGCGCGATCAGTTCCTGCACGGCATTAAATGCGCGTTTCAACAGGTCTGGGTCATCCACATCCGGGGATTCATCGCCGATCTGGCCGTAGACCTGCGCGAGGGCGCTTCCGCCCAGCCGGTTCTTCCCGTTGCCGAGGTCGATATACATGAGCCTGCTCCGGCCGGGTAGTTTGATGTCCGGGGTGATCACCTTTGTAATATCAGGGCATGTGGCATAAGCGGATATGACCAGCGTGCCGGGGGATTTGACCGTCGCGGTATTGCCTGAGGAATCCCGGACCTGCGCGGCCATCGAGAGGCTGTCCTTGCCCCCGTCAACGGCTATGCCGAGCCTGATCAGGATATCCCTGAGCGCAACCGCCGCATCATACAGTCTTGCGCCCTCTCCGGGCAGTTTTGCGGCCCACATCCAGTTGCCGGAGCACTTGATATCCTGCAGGGCGCTGATCTTCGCCCAGACAATGTTTGTCAATGCCTCGCCCACGCACAGGCGCGCCATGGCCGCGGGATCCAGCAGGGTCTTCAACGGCTGCTCGCCGATTGATATTGCGGCGCCCGTCAGGCCGAAATGGCTCTGGGCCGCCACAGCCACATCGGAAACGGTAAGCTGCAAGGGGCCGGCGCACTGTTGCCGCGCTATCAGGCCCGTGACGCTCCGGTCGACCTTGTTGGTAAGGAATCTCTTTGAACCTACGGAGAGCAGCCGCAGCACCCTTTCGAGCGCATCCCTCACGGTAATGCCTTCAGGCAATGAAAGCGGCCGTGTCTTAAGTGACGCACGTTCGAGGCGGAATGTCTTGCGGGGCATCTCTCCGAGGATTTTCCCGAGGTTCAGGTTGACGGGCGTGCTGCCGTCGGTCTCATCATGGAGAACAACATAGCCGTCGCCCGTAATCCGGCCGATTACGGAATAAGGCACCTTTTCCCGCAGACACAGTTCACGGAATATGCCGATATGCTCCGGCCTCAGAAGCAGGGCGTTCTGCTCCTGGTATTCGGCCCCCCATATCTCGAGCACGGAAAGCGAGCTGTCGCCGACCTGGATATTTCTCACCTCAATCCTTGCCCCCGCCGGATAAATAATCTCCTTGACCACATTGCAGTTGCCCCCCGCGCCCTGGTCGTGTATGCTGACAACCGGGTTCGACCCGCCCATCTCTATGCACGCGCGAAGGACCCTGTTCATCTTCTGCTCCATCTCCGCATCCCCGCGCTGGACCGCGTTGAAATCCAGCTCGGCGATATTCTCGCCCTGTATCATGCTGGAAGCGGCCCCGCCGCCGATGCCTATCCTGTATGCGGGTCCTCCCACCTTGACGACCATCATCCCCTCCTCAGGGGCGCCTTTTTCGATATGGCGGGCATCCATCTGTCCTATGCCGCCTGTAAACATAATCGGCTTGATCCATTCCCAGCGCTCGCCGTCCGGCAGTCTCATGCCGAATGAACGGGTATAGCCCTGGATGACGGGTTCGCCGAACTTGTTCCCGTAATCCGATGCGCCGTTGCTCGCCTGTATCTCGATCTCAAGCGGAGAGGCCAGGCCGGCGGGATAATTGAAGGATTTATCTTCCCACGGCAGGTCGTATCCGGGTATCAGGAGATTGCCCACGCAGTAGGCGGCCGTGCCGGCAATAACCAGTCCGCCCCTGCCGGTGGCCTGAATGTCCCTTATTCTTCCTCCGGTGCCTGTTTCGGCTCCCGGAAACGGGGCGACACCGCTGGGGAAGTTGTGTGTCTCGGCGGTGAAGATGGGATCATATCGAAGCCGTGCCTTTCTGAAACGCGAAGGGCCCCGGGGATTTCCGGGAATTATCGTCTGGATATCGTACCCCCTGATCGAGCTCGAGTTGTCTTTAAAGGCTATGACGCTGTTGGCGGGATTGGCCCTGAGTGGCTGCCGGATTATATCGATGAGGCTCTGCGGCGCCTCCCTGCCGTCGATAATAAGCCTTCCCCTGAAAAACCAGTGCCTCGAGTGCTCGCTGTTTGACTGGCTCAGGTCAAAGCATTCCACATTTGTCGGGTTCCTGCCGATGTCGTTTACAAAGAGGTTATAGTAATATTCAATATCCCAGTCATCCAGGCCGAGCCCCATCTCCCTGTTGATTCTCTCAAGGGCCGGTTTGCCCTCTTCCATGAGGGGCACCTCGAACACCGGCGCGGGCGCCGTGCCTGTCTCAAAGGTGGTGAGAGTCCCGGGGTACGGGCATTCCGTCATGCGGTCGAAAAGCAGCGAAGAGTGGTCATTGACAAGAGACAGGCGGAATCTCTCCAGGTCGTTACCGCCTGGTGCGGCGTCACTTCCGAATATGAACTTATACCTGCGGGAACGTTCCATCCGTGTGACCTTGTCGATACCGCATGCGCGGCAGATCGAGACGGCATTGGCGGACCAGGCCGTTGTGAAGTTCATGCGCGGCCCCACCTCCAGAATCAAATGGGGCGCTTCATTATCCGGGTTGCGGGTCAGGAAACTCGTATCGGAGAAGTTTCCGGGTTCGAAAGTCTCCGACAGCAGCCACCTCAGCGTCTGCATTTCCCCCGGAGTCAATATCCCGGCGATCTCCACATTGAAGCAGTATTCGGTCGTTATATCCGCTGTTTTGCACGAGATTTTCTCCCGGACAGCGGATAAAAGCCCGTCTTTCTCCGGCCCGGACAGGGCGGGTGTGCGGTAAAAATGTATCAATTTCATCAAGGCGTTCTCCGGCAAATAACCTCTGAATCTGCGGTTGCATTAAAACGGCGGCAACGGCCGGCAGGGCCGGGGATTTTCCCGCAGGCCCTCCCGGCCGTTTACTTACAGTGGCATAAAAACACCGCCTGCGGGACACGGCCGTCTCCGGCAGATGCTATTTTAGCATTTCGGGAAGACTCTGTCATCAGAAATTATATCCGGTTTCACCATGCTGGCTGAGATCGAGTCCTGCAACCTCATCCTTTTCCCCGACCCTGAGACCGACCGTCCGGTCAACTATCTTGAGGATGGCAAGGGTGACGACCCCACTGTATGCAATCGTGCCGAGGCTTGCAACAAGCTGGCTCAGGAACAGGGACGGATTGCCGTGGAACAGGCCGTCGGCCCCGCCGGGATTAACGGCGGTCGATGCAAAGAGGCCCGTGGCCAGCGCGCCCCACAGTCCGCCCGCTCCGTGGATGCCGAGGACGTCGAGGGAATCGTCGTAACCGATCCGGGGCCTGAGGTTCACGGCCATGTAGCAGAGAACACCGGCTCCCAAACCTATGAGAATGGCTGCAAGGGGGCTTACAAACCCGGCTGCCGGCGTAATGCCGACAAGACCAGCCACGGCTCCGCTCACCGCTCCGAAGGCTGTGGGCTTGCCCCTGTGGGCCCACTCCGTGAACGCCCAGCTCAATGCCGCTGCAGCCGCCGCTGTATTGGTCGTCACAAAGGCCAGGGATGCCAGCCCGTCCGAGGCCAGGGCGCTGCCTGCATTGAAACCGAACCAGCCGAACCAGAGAAGGGCCGCTCCCAAAATGGTCATGGGCAGGTTATGGGGCATTATGGTCTCCTCCAGGTAGCCCTTCCTCTTTCCGATGATCAGGGCCGCGACAATGGCTGCAACAGCGGAGTTGATGTGCACCACCGTGCCGCCTGCAAAATCAAGGGCACCGAGCTTTGAACCTATCCATCCGCCGCCCCAGACCCAGTGGCATATGGGTGAGTAAACAAACGTCGCCCAGAGGACTGTAAATAATATCAGGGCGGAGAACTTCATCCTCTCCGCAAAGGCTCCCGTGATAAGGGCCGGCGTGATTATGGCGAACATGCCCTGAAACATCATGAACACGAGATGGGGGACCGTGGAAGCCAGGGGCGCAGGCCCCTGGCCGACGCCGTTGAGACCCAGAAACTCGAGCCCGCCCACAAAGCCGCCTATATCGGTGCCGAAGGCGAGCGTGTATCCCCACAGGACCCATACGATGCTCATGACGCAGAGGATTATAAAACTGTGCATGATCGTGCCCAGCACATTTTTGTTTCTCACCATGCCCCCGTAGAAAAAGGCAAGACCCGGTGTCATAAGCATGACAAGGGCCGTGGACATAAGCAACCAGGCCGTATCCCCGCTGTCTATGCCTCCCTGCCCCCCGGCGAAAGCGGCGGCCGGCAACACGAGCAGAGACAACGTTAATATCGGAACTTGTTTTTTCAGTTTCATCTCTCTTGTGCTCTCCTTTCCTGTTTTTTTTGTATTTTCCAGTGCCGTGATTGGATGTCCGTTGTGGAAAGCAAAAAGCTTGCCGCCTGTAACTTCTTGAATTAAAAGAGAAGGGAACACGCCCCGGCTACAAAATTGTAGCCGGGAGCTACAATTTTGTAGCCGGGGCGCCGGCCGGGGGATGGAACCGGGGAAATTACCGGCAGTGCGGGAGGATATCAGGTCTTGTCACCGGATATCGTCGTCGGTTCTTTCCCTTCTGAAGAGTTCGTTCAGGACGATTTCTATCTGCTGGGCGGTCAGGCCGCCGTTTTCGAGCAGGATCCTGCCCAGCAGCCTGTGGGGCCTGTTTGAAAGGTCGTCATCCAGTTGTTCGGCCATGGCCGCCTTGACCTTTTCCGCGCTTATAAATCCCATTTCCACGGCGATCATGCCGAAACGCCGGCAATATTTGGCTGAAAGTTCGCGGTCGATATCTTTCGACATTTCCTTCATTTCCTCCCGGTATAAAAAACCATTCTGCACACTTATGCAACCTGAATCAATACCTGATTATTAATCGGCAGAAAACACAAAAAAAATAAACCCTGACAAGCGCCCCCGCGAACTTCGAACTTCTTCATCCTGTTCCCCGCTTTATGCGACATTAAGGTTTACCTTACAGTTGCATAAAAACACCGCCTGCGGGCAGGAGAGTCCGGAGGAAAAGCTTTATCTGCGATACATCCAGGACATATCCCGCAGGGCATATCAACGTCTTTTGGAATTTCACTCTCCG
>JALSHG010000017.1 GCA_026982355.1 Thermodesulfovibrio sp. | reverse complement strand
GACTTCAGAAGGCTCTTTGCATCCGCCAGAAAATAAACCTTAATGTTGCATAAACGGGCGGGAGAGTCTGCCGTAAAACCTTTATAAAGCGATGGGATTTTGTAAATATGTCTATGTTGCAGGAAATAACGGAGAGTGAAGTTCCAAAAGACGTTGTATGCCGTGCGGAATACTCTCCAAGGTATCGCAGATAAAGCTTTTCCGGCAGCCTCTCCCGCCCCGCCGGCAATGTTTTAATGCCACTGTAAGATAAAATTATCGATACGGAGGCGATTATGACGGAATTCAAGAAATCAAGATGGGCAAATGCTGAGTTTACACAGGAATACAGGGATAATGCGGACATTTATATTGTTGAGCGGAGGAGATTGCTGGAGATTATGAAATCGTTCTATAGACATTTCGTGATGGACAGCGGGCATAAAAGCGCTCTGGACCTTGGCTGTGGAGATGGAATTATCACTCATGAGCTGCTGACGGTTGATGCATCAATATCAGCAACCCTGATTGATGGCTCCGGGGATATGTTGAATAATGCAAAAGAGCGCCTGAGAGGCTTTAAAGATATTCATTTTATCAAGGCAAGCTTTCAGGAGATACTGGAGAAAGACATCCTGCACGGAAATTTTGATTTCGCAGTTTCCTCGCTGGCGATTCATCACCTGACAATGAACGGGAAGAGAGAACTCTTTGAAAAAATATATTCACATCTGCAGCCCGGTGGTTATTTCATGAATATCGACGTCATCTTAGCGCCGACGGATACCCTCGAACAATGGTATATGAAGCTGTGGCGGGAATGGATGGATGAAAGAAAAACTGCTCTCGGAATTGAAAGAAATGTCTTCAGCGATATTGTAAGACGGTACAAAGAATATGATGAAAACAAACCCGATACACTCGGCGACCAGTTGAGAGCTTTAAAAGATACCGGCTTTGAAGACGTTGACTGTTTTTATAAATATGGAATATTCGCTGTTTACGGGGGCAGAAAACAGGAGGAGAGAAATGCATGAAAAAGCGTCTCTTGTCAAGGAGTGAACCCCTTGTTCTTCCTTCTTTTAAAGCAAGAACCTCCAGCTAAAAGTAATCCACCAGCAACAAAGAGAATAGAGCTTATTGGCTCAGGAACCACAGCAAGAAATTTGATTTCGGAATCTGAAAGGACTCGATTATGGATATAAACTTCATCCATAAAAAAAGACTTTTGCAAAGGCCTCGTCAGTATGTCATTTTTATATCAACCACAATTTTCAGGAAAAACTTAAACCCTGCTGCTTTCTTTATGATTTCACTCCTGCAACGACATGCTGAGAGAACAAATCTTCAGAAGCCATAATCTGAACCTTACAGCGGCATAAAAACGCCGCTCCGCGGTTCCTCACCGGTCTTTTCATCTCTCTGCCGCCCTTTTCTCGTCTTTTACAGGACTCTTTACAGAATCCGGCCTCGCCGTTTGCCCTGTACGGGGTTTCCCCAGGCTCTCTCTGCCCGGTTTTTTCCCAGAACAGCTCTATTATTTCCATGCAGAATCAGGATGCGGGCGTCAATAACCTGACGTTAATGTATTTTTTTTAAGCACTTCCTTCACCCCGCCGGTAAGACAGAAAAGGATATCGGGGCCTGTACCTGTTTTTTAAAATCAAACAGTTATGCGCTGTGCCTTGGTTAAATGCAGACACGGCTGAAGATTTGGCAAAGGATTTGCATGGTTGGATACCAATGAATATACGGAAAAGCAATTATGATTTTGGAGAGGGGCGAAGATGGAATCGATATTTTCATTAGCGGCTGTTACCGGGAATGAACCCAAAATTGACGAAAAATATGTACACAAGGCGGAAAAAGAAAATGTGGTCATAAGCAATATCCGCAGGGTCGATGACAGCGGAAACGATGTATTCGAATGCAATCTGGTTTTCGACCATACTCTGCCTTTTTTCTTTGAACATTATATAGACCACGTGCCCGGCCTCCTCCTCATTGAGGCCGCCAGACAGATGAAGACGGCGGTCAGCCATATTTACTACGGTATAGGATTTGATCATTCCTTCATACTTTGTTCGAACGCTGCCGTTTTCAAGGACTTTGTCGAGTTGGACAGTCCCGTCACACTGCGGCTGGTCATGGATGAGTCCGGGCCCGGCACGGATAAAACAAGCCGCAAGATATTCCACTGCAAGGTCTTTGCAATACAGGACAACATCATCAAGGGCGAGTTCGAAAGCAGGTGGAGATGTGTCCACAAGAGGGTTATGAACAAGATGCGGTCAAAGAGAATGAGCCTTGTGTAACATCGGGCAATAGGGCGGGCGGAGTGAAAAAAAGCGAATTCAGGATTCTCGTTGCCGAAGACGACGAAATGGTCAGGGATGTCATTGTCAGGTTTCTCTCCGAGGAAAAATACCCCGTTGTCGTTGCGGATAACGGACTGGCGGCCATAAGGCTACTCAGGCTGGAGGACATAAAACTTGTCCTTGCCGACCTGAGAATGCCCGGGGCCGACGGCATGGAGGTTTTAAGAACAGCGCTCCGCATTGACCCGGATATTGCGGTTGTCCTTCTCACTGCGTATGGAACCCTCGATACGGCACTTGAGGCCATGAAAGAGGGGGCATATGACTATATCGTCAAGCCCTTTGTAATGCAACAGTTGCTGCTGGTGGTGAGAAATGCATTCAGGATGGCAAATCTTGTCGAAGAAAACCGGCAGTTATCAGCCTACCTTAAGGAGACATACCGCGAGCTTGAAGCCGTTAAGGCCGAGGGAGGCTGCCGGAACGGTGTCCCCTCACGGGAGTCCATGGATAAGATCGAAAAATTAAGAGAGCTGAATATTATCGGCACTGAAGAGGCTGCGGTATCGAAGGACAAGATGATACCGGGAAGTGCGGATGAGAATATTAAAAAATACAGCTCCCTGATAAATGATTTAAAAAGCGGGGAATAAACCTTAATGTTGCATAAGCCGGCAGGGGAGTCCGGCGTAAAACCTCCGGACTCTCCCGCCCGCGGGCGATGTTTTTATGCCGCTGCAAGATAACATGCGGAGCCGCAAGACAGGGGGGTGGAACATGGAAGCTGAAAATGCCGACAATAGAAAAGCTGAGGAGAGGAGGAGCTATTTCAGGGTTGATGACGTGATATCGGTTGTGGTAAATCCTGTCGAGATTGATAAGGAAAGCAGGGAAAAGTTTCTGAAGTCTGCTACAAGTTCGACGGCGTTCTCATTAATGAGCCAGCAGCGCCCGCCCGTAATCGATACCGAGGAGATCGATCCGGATATCCCGAGCAATCAGAAACTGTATGATTTGATTGCAGAGATAAAGACAAAGCTCGATTTTATAATCAATCATTTCATGCTTGAAAAAGAAGGGCTGTTGTCGTCGGAGAAAAAGCTGGTCAACATCAGCGCCTCGGGGCTGAGGTTCAGCGTCGGACATCCCGTGAAAGCCGGGGATGTGCTGGAGATAAAACTGCTTTTGCCTACATATCCTCCGGTTGCGGTCTTTGCATACGGGGAAGTGAAAAGGGTGGAGGCGTTAAATGACGGCAAGTTTGAAGTCGCCGTGGAATACCTCAACATGGGAGAGCCCGTAAGAAACGAAATAATACAGTACACCCTGTCACGCCAGAGAGAGACGATAAGAAGGCTGAGAGAATCCGGGGCCAATGAATAAGACGGGCATCGCAGGCATATTGCTCGGTATGGCAGCGGTGCTCGGGGGTAATATTATCGAGGGTGGAAGGATAGGCTCTGTTGTACAGGGGTCAGCCGCACTGATAGTATTCGGGGGGACGTTCGGCGCCACGATTCTGAGTTTTTCCGCAAAAGACATAAAGCTCGCGGTGCAGATGCTGAGAGAGGTCTTTTTTGAAAACCGCCTGCTGCCTGAAAACGCCGCGCTTATAAAGGAGATCGTAAGCTATTCGGTCAAGGCGAGAAAGAGCGGCCTGTTATCCCTGGAGGATGAAATAAAGGGTATTCAATACGATTTTCTCAGGCGGGCGCTGAGCCTCGTGATTGATGGAATAGATTCAAGGGTTCTCCGGGATACCCTCGAGCAGGAAAACAGGACCTTTGAGGAAAAGGTGGAGAGGGCCGCGAAGGTATTCGAAGCAGCGGGAGGATTTGCACCCACGGTGGGTATAATCGGCGCGGTGCTGGGCCTTATCCACGTAATGGAGAACCTGAGTGATCCGACAAAGCTGGGTGCGGGCATTGCCGTGGCATTTGTCGCGACGATATACGGGGTGGCCTCGGCCAACCTGATATTTCTGCCGATTGCAAAAAGACTGACGAACAATATACGGCATGAAATGCTTGTCAGAGAGATGATAATAGACGGCATGCTCGGCATCCAGGCGGGCAGCCATCCTTTTTTTCTTGAGGAACACCTGAACTCGTATCTTCCCGGCAGGCGGTGAGAAACAAACTGATCTTAACCTTAATGTTGCACAAGCCGGCAGGGGAGTCCGCCGTAAAACCTTTATAAAGCGACGGGATATCGGAAACATGTCTTTATTGCAGGACGTAACGGAGAGTGAAATTCCAAAGGATGTCGATAAGCCGTGCGGAATACTTCCTGAAGGTATCGCAGATAAAGCTTTTCCGCCGGACTCCCCTGCCCGCGGGCGGCATTTTTATACCACTGTAAGGTTAACTTAAATGCTGCATAAACGGACATGGCGGAGCGGCGTGAAATCCTTATACGGCAGGGCGTGCCGCAGGATATAAAGGCCCGACATGAGAAAAAGGCGAAAAAGAGCGGAGGAAAAGGAAAACGTCGAGCGCTGGATGGTGTCCTACGCAGATTTTGTCACTCTGCTGTTTTGCTTCTTTACCGCGATGTATGCTATAAGTAATGTAGATACGAACAAGCTCGGCAAGTTCGTGGAGTCCATGAGAACGGCGTTCAATATCTCCGGTTCACGGGGCAATGCCTTTTCCGTCATAGAGGGTGTGCAGGTCTTCATGCCGACCGATGTGGAGCTGGAATCCAGCATAAAGGAAATGCTGGGAACTCTGATATCAAAATCAAAGGGCGGCATAGATGTCAGGCGGGACCAGAGGGGAGTTATAATATCCGTTGTGGACAAATTCTTCTTTGAGAGCGGTTCAGCGGACCTTAAAAAGAGCTCGAAGGAAGTGCTTGATAAAATAGCCGAGGTATTGAAACAATCTACCAATATGATACGGATAGAAGGCCATACCGATAATGTTCCGATTAATAACGACAGGTTTCCTTCCAACTGGGAGCTGTCCGCTGCCAGGGCGATAAATGTCGCAAAATATTTTATCCGCACGCACAATATTCAGCCGGAACGTCTGACGACCATCGGTTATTCCGAATACAGGCCTGTAGCGTCAAACGACACCCCTGAAGGAAGGGCGAAAAACAGGAGGGTCGACATTGTGCTGCTGAATGCGGCTGAAAGCGGAAAAGAGCCTCAATGAGAGAGCAATCCGGTATACCGAAAGCGCTTCTGATAAGTAAAGACCCTGCTGATATCAGCCTGCTTGAGGAAGCCTTTAAAGCATGCAGTCCGGCAACCGGGATAATAAGGGCCGGAGATGTAAAACAGGGAATTGAATCACTGCTTGGAGACAAAGTCGATATTATATTTATTGATTATGCCCTCTCCACGGTCAACATCGATTTCCTCATCGAACTGCAGAAGAGAAACATAATAACCCCGGTTGTTGTTCTTATTGAAAAGGGCAGTGAGATACAGGCCGCCGAGGCGATAAAGAAAGGGGCGTATGATTACATTATCAAGAATTCGGCGTATACTGATTCCCTCACCGGAATACTGGAGAGGATTCAGGGCATGTCATTGCTGAACACGGGAATGGAAGAAGAACAGCAGCAGCAGTCTCTTCTTTTCAAGCAGATATACAGAAGCCAGAAATGGTGGCAGCACATAATAGACGCGATAACCGATTATATCTTCGTTATAGACCAGAATTACAGGATATTGAGAACCAACAAGGCGTTTGCGGGACTTTTCGGAAAAGAGCCGGCGGACATAATAATGAGGCCATATTTTGAACTCTTCAATTTGACCTCGCCGCATGAATGGTGTGTTGCGCCGCATGACGAGAGCGGTTTCTCCACCCGCTCCGTGGAGAGGAAGATCAACGAAACGGTTTATCTCATAAGCTGTTTTCCGATATCTTACGACAGACATCAGGCTGCTGTCTATATTATGAAAGATATCACGGAAACCCGCCGGCTGAAGGACCAGGTTTACCACCTTGATAAACTCTCGTCACTCGGCATCCTGACGTCGGGAGTCGCCCATGAGATAAACAACCCTCTCACGGGCATCATCGGATATACCGAGATGCTTCTCATGAAGAACAAGGATGAGACGGCAAGAAAATATCTGAGCAATATCTATGAGTCTTCGCTCAGATGTAAAAGGATAGTGGAAAACATGCTTGCCTTCTCGAGGCAGAAACCGGCATACAAGAACCCCGAGAACATAAACGAAATTATCGACAGGACAATCGAACTGCACGAATACTGGCTTAAGTCGACCAACATAGAAATAGTAAGAAATTACGAAAAAGTGCCGTATATTCCGATGGATCAACAGCAGATGCAGCAGATAATCCTCAACCTCCTGATCAATGCCGAGCAGGCCATTTCCGAGACGGACCGCTGCGGAAGGATTGAATTCGCAACATCACTTGACAAAAGCTCAAACAGGATCGTTATAACGGTCTCGGACAACGGCAAGGGGATATCACGCGATATACTCCCCAAGATATTCGATCCCTTTTTCACCACGAAGCCTGTAAACAAGGGAACAGGGCTCGGGCTTTCAATCGCTCACGGCATTGTAGCCGAGCTCGGCGGCACGATAGAGGCCGACAGTGAACCCGGACGCGGCACTACGTTTGTTATCAGACTTCCCGTAACGGGCTGAGCCTTCAATCACGGTTCAGCACCGGGCTCCATTTGTCTTTTTTCAGCACAGGCTCCCAGGTATTATCCTTCATCACCGGTTTCCACCGTTCTTCTGTTGAAGAGCCGGTTTCGGCGCTCCGGTTTTTATCATCATTTCCGGTTGCGGCTGAAAGCTGTTTCATCTTTTTCACCGGAGGCGTATCCGTTTTCTCCCCTGCAGCGGCGGCGCTCCATCCGTTGCCTGTTGCGAAACCTTTTTTCAACACGGGGCGCCACTTATTCTTTATCACCGGGGCCCATGAATTGTTTTTCACCGGCACGCCCTGCTCTTTTCCCGTTACAGTATCCCGTCTTCCTTCAGCAGAGCCCCCCGTCTTTTCAGATGCGTCCTCGCTTACGGATGTTCGGCCCGGTATTGCCAATGCAGGCAGTTTCGCCTTTTTCCCGTTTTTTTCTTTTCCGGTGGGAATCTTGAGAATAATGCTTATCCGCCTGTTCCTTGGGTCCGCCGGGTTTTCCTCTATCAGAGGGTCCTTATCCGCATAACCCGCAACCCGCATAATCCGTTCCGGGTCAAGACCGTGGGCTTCCAGCTCTTTTCTTGCGGATGAGGCCCTCTCGGTCGACAGTTCCCAGTTGCTGTAGTCACTGCCGGAAAACGGCAACGCATCCGTGTGTCCTTCGATAATAATCCCGTTTGGAAGCTTGCTGATATTCCGGCCGATTACATTGAGAATCTCCTTCGCCTTGGGGGTCAGCCTGCTGCTGCCGAGTTCAAACATATCGCTGCCGTCCTTATCGATCATCTGTATCCTGATACCATCCTCTACGGTATCCACAAGAACCTGATCTTTCAAGTCTCCGAGGTTGTCCACCATAATCTGCCTTAAAGCCTTTTCCATGCCTTTCAGATACGCTGAACCGTCTGTTGTGTCCGCAGCGTCATCCGGGGGATTTTCATTATTTTTGTTTTTTTCGTTTGAAAGTTTTCTCTTGTCAGTGGGCGTGTCCATGAAAACCTTTTCACGGGTTTGTCCGCTCTCGCTGAACATCTCGCTCGACTTGCTCAGGAATGACGTGCCGCTCTGGGAGAATATGCTGAAATATTTGAAATAATAGGAAAGGCGGACTCTTTTCTCGGGCGAGGACATGTTCAGGAGCCACAGAAGCAGGAAGAAGGCCATCATGGCTGTTACAAAGTCGGCATATGCGACCTTCCACGAACCGCCGTGATGACCGCCCCCGCCGTGTTTTTTGATCTTTTTTACTATTATCGTCTTTTGATTGTTGCTCATTACCTCAGGGCCTCTTCAAGTTCATTGAAGCTCGGTTTGGCATCCGACGGGATCACCCTCCTCGCGAATTCCACGGCTATCTGCGGCGCTGCGCCGCCGACAAAAGACACGAGCGCGATCTTGATGACCTGGAAACTGATCATCCCTTCCTCAGCGGCATGCTCCATGTTTGTCGCCATCGGCCCTACAAATCCGTAGCACATCAGGATTCCGAGGAATGTCCCGACAAGCGCGGCGGCAATGCTCGCGCCGAGCACTTCAGGTGGTTCGCTTATCTTGCCCATTGTCAGAACAACACCGAGAACAGCAGCGACTATACCAAGCCCCGGAAGGGCGTCCGCCACCTTTGTTATGCTGTGTGCCGGTATCATTGAATGTTTATGGTGGGTCTCGATTTCATACTCCATGACATCGTCCAGCTCATGAGGAGATACGTTTGTGGATATAATCACCTTGAGATTGTCGCATATGTAACTCAGGGCGTGTTTGTTCCTGATAATGCTCGGATACTTGCTGAATATCGGGCTCTGAGCCGGATTTTCAATATCGGACTCTATGGCGATCAGCCCCTCCTTTCTCATCTTGGAGAATATTTCATTCAGGAGGGCGAGGATGTCTATAAATTCTTTCTTGCTGGTACTGCGCCCGGTAAAGACCCCCAATACCTTTTTAATCACCGCGCCGAGCATCCTGGAAGGGGTCTGAATGATAAACCCGCCCACTGCTGCGCCTCCGATGATGAGAAGCTCAATCGGCTGAAAGAGAACACTGAGGTTGCCGTGAATGGAGTAGCCCCCGAAAACAGAGGCGAGAACAATGATCATTCCGATTATTACAAACATAAAACCCTTCTTCCGAAAAAATCAATCAAACCGGCGGTTGTGATTTCCGGAAAATCTCAAATTCCAAGCTTCCCCGATTGTTGAATATTGCTCATCCCCGAGCGGATTTTCACCGAATATCCTCAGTATTCATTTCGGCAACAGGCGGTTGAAACTTTAACCGCGGCTTAACCTTACCTTAACCTTAATGTTGCATAAACGTGCAGGGGAGTCCGCCGTAAAAACCTTTGTAAAGCGATGGGATATTGGAAATATGTCTCTGTTGCAGGAAGTAACGGGAATGAAGTTCAAAAAACGTCCATATGCCGTGCGGAATACTCTCCGAGGAATCGCAGATAAAGCTTTTCCGGCAGCCTCCCCCGCCCCGCCGGCAATGTTTTAATGCAGTTGCAAGGCTTACAAACGCACATCCTTGATTATTATTACGGTGTTTATTAATCTTAATGTACGGTTTACTTTTCCTTGCCCCCTTTCCGTCGAATGTAGAAGGGCGGGGCGGGAGAGTTATTCACAGTTGAAATTATCTGTACGGGAGGATGAATACATGGAATGTAAGATGGAGAAAAACAATCCATACTGCAATTGCACATATGAACCGTGCAGCAGAAAATACAAGTGCTGTGAGTGTCTTCACTACCACCGGAGGAATGATGAGCTTCCGGCGTGCTTCTTTACAGCAGAACAGGAACGGACATACAACCGCTCCATAAGTTTCTTCATCAAAAACCGTTGAGGCTCTTGCAGAAGTCCTCTGTCTGTCACCTGCAGCGGAGAGAGAGGTCTTGCAGCTCGTCGATGTCAAAAGATTTCTCCCTGCGGCCGAAATGACATATGCAGTGCATTTTCACACTTTTGCAGGAGATTCCGTTGAAAACTCGAACGGCCTGGAGCCGCCGGCTATGCTGAGGCGTTTTTCGCTTTACGGCTTTCTGAAAAACCAGCAGTACTACGAGCCTTTTCTGGTACTCGCATTTCTCGAAAAGGGGCTGTCGTTCTTTCAGATAGGCCTCCTGATCTCTTTCCGGCAGATATGCGTGAATCTCATGGAGATTCCGAGCGGCGCAATAGCCGATCTTTACGGCCGGCGCAGGGCGATGATGCTTTCCTTTACGGCTTATATCGTCTCATTCGCCGTTTTCGGGGGGAGCAACATGTTGTGGCAGTTGTTTGCCGCGATGTTTTTTTTTGCGATAGGAGAGGCATTCCGCACCGGCACGCACAAGGCCATGATTTTTACGTACCTGCGCATGCAGGGCCGAATTGATGAAAAGACGAGGGTCTACGGGTATACCCGCTCGTGGGCCAAGATCGGTTCCGCGGTGTCGGTTGTACTGGCCGCGCTCTTTGTGATAGCAAGCAGCAACTACACCTCCATTTTTTATTTTTCTATAATTCCCTACGTGGCGGGACTCATAAACTTTGCGGGATACCCGAAAGAACTTGACGGCCGGGCGGAGGGCAGCGTCTCCGTCAGAGGCGTGGCAAGACACCTCCTGGAATCGCTCGGCATTTCATTTAAGCGGAGATCCCTCAGGCGGCTGATGCTGGAGTCAATGGGTTTTACGGGATTTTTCAAGGCATCCAAAGACTATCTCCAGCCGATCCTGAAAAGCGCGGCGCTTGCACTGCCGGCAGGATTAATGCTCAATGAAATACAGCGAAGCGCTGTGCTTGTGGGAGGTGTTTATTTTGTGCTGCACATGGCTTCGGCGTATGCAAGCCGTAATTCACACCGGATATGTGAATACGCCGGCGATGAGGAGAAAGCGGCCCGTTTTCTGTGGGGGGCGGATTTTCTCCTGTACGCAGCCCTTCTGCCTTTGCTTTACCTCAGGCTTTATTCACTGGCAATCGCCGGTTTCATCCTCCTTTATCTCATGCAGAATTTCTGGCACCCCATTCTTATCAGCCGCTTTGAGGAGCACGCATCGGAAACGAGGGGCGCAACCGTGCTTTCCATAGAAAACCAGGCGCAATCAGTCTCGATCATGATTATGGCGCCGCTCCTCGGCCTTGCGGTGGATTACCTGAGGCGCGCGGATTACGGCGGGGAGTTCTGGCCGGTCGGAGCCGCCGGGGCGGCTATTGCGCTTGCAGCCTTCCTGACCGCATCAAAAAAGAACAGTAAAAGTTCATCTTAATGTTGCACAGCAGGCAGGAGGGGCGCCGCAAAACCTCCGGACTCTCCTGCCCGCAGAGGGTGTTTTTATGCCGCTGTAAGGTTTAACTCGAAATACGATGATCTCCCCGCCGGTGAAACATGTTCTGGGCGCAGGATACCCCTCTGTTCAGTGCAACCGTTACAGCCTCGGCCGCTTTTTCAACGGCCTCTTCCATTACCGTCAGTTCCTGCCTGCTGAGGGGACGGAGTACATATTTTTCAGGCGGTGTCCTGTCAGGGCGACCGATTCCTACTTTTACGCGGATGAAGTCCCGTGTGCCCAATGCATTTATGATGGATTCAATTCCGTTGTGGCCGCCGGAGGAGCCGGACTTCCTGATCCTGACGACACCCGCAGGAAGATCCATGTCGTCATGCACCACGAGGATGCCGTCCGTGTCATATCTCCCGGCAGCTTCCTTTACCGCGATACCGCTGCGGTTCATAAAGGTCAGGGGCTTTATGAGAATGGCTTCCTGCTCCCCTATAACGCCCCTTCCGAATAAATAATTTGCCGTCTTATGTTTTACGGGAATTGATGATTTGACCGACAGGGCGTCAATGACCATGAAACCGATATTATGCCTCGTCTTTGCATAAGCGTCACCCGGATTGCCCAGGCCGGCCACAAGCCACATGATATCAGGCTATTTCTCTTCCTTGGTTTTTTTCTCTTCTTTCTTGGCCTCTTCTTCCCCCTCTTTGCCCTTGGCCTTGACCAGTTGCGGCTCGGCGGCCTCTTCCTCGGCGGCTTCGGCAGGCGCTTCCTCTACAGGTGCGGTTACGGTAAGGACAACCTCACCGGGGTCGTCAACAATTTTCACGCCTTCGTGCCGGGGGAGATCCCTGACATGCAGTGAGTGGCCGATCTCTACGAATCCCGCATCAACCTCGATCCTGGACGGTATCCGGGTGGGGAGGCATTCCACCTCAACCTCTCTCATGCGATGCTGAAGAATTCCGCCCATTTTAACGCCGACAGGCCTGGTGGTTATCACGAGCGGAACGGTTACGGTTACGACCTTTTCAAGTGAAACCTCCATGAAATCCACGTGCAGGAGTTTCTCTGTTACGGGGTCATTCTGGTAATCCTTTACAAGCACGGAGTGTTCAGCGGTCTTTTCCCCGTTTTCATTAAGTTCAATGGTGATCAGGGCATGCTCTCCGGCGCCAGAGGAAATGAGTTTCGCCATCTCTTTCCTGTTGACTTTTATGGGTGTGGAATTGCCCTCAGAGTACACAACGGCAGGCAGCATGCCCATTCTCCTCAGGCTTCTTGCGCCGCCTTTGCCCCGTTCGGATCTCTTATCCGCCTTGATTAATATTTTTTCCATTTCTCTTCAACCTCCGTCCCGGCCTGAAGGGATAATCCGACGTGCCGGTATAATCATTATCTTACATAAAAAGAGAGCTGACCGAAGTCTCCTCATGTATCCTTTTTATCGCCTCCGCCAGCAGGGGAGCTACCGAGAGCACGGTAAGCTTTCTGCATTTCTCCTGTTTTTCGTTCATGGGAATGGTGTTGGTCACGATTACATCCTCGAGAACCGACTCGTTGATTCTCTCGAGCGCCGGCCCGGAAAGCACTGCATGCGCACAGGCCGTTATAACACGCCTGGCGCCGTTTTTCTTGATCGCCGCCGCCGCCTGGGTAATTGTGCCGGCTGTATCAATCATGTCGTCAAAGACAATGGCGTTTTTGCCGTTTACATCGCCGATGACATGCATTACCTGTGAGACATTCGCCTTTTCGCGCCGCTTGTCTATTATGGCCAGTGAGGCGTTCAGCCTTTTTGCAAATGCCCTCGCCCTCTCAACGCCTCCGGCATCGGGCGATACGATCACGAGATCGTTCAGGTATTTTTTTTTCACATAGTCCGCCAGCACAGGTGCGGCGTACAGATGGTCAACGGGAATACTGAAAAATCCCTGGATCTGCCCTGCGTGCAGGTCCACTGTAAGCATCCTGTCTATTCCCACGGTTGTCAGCATGTCGGCAACCAGTCTTGCCGATATAGGCACCCTCGGCGCCACCTTTCTGTCCTGCCTGGCATAGCCGTAGTAGGGGATAACCGCCGTGATTTTTCCTGCAGAGGCCCTTTTAAGGGCGTCTATCATCAGAAGCAGTTCCATTATGTTATGGTTGACAGGCATGCACGTGGACTGTATGACAAAAACGTCCGCCCCTCTTACGTTTTCATTCACCTGCACCATTATCTCGCCGTCACTGAAATTCGAGACCGTGGCGTCGCCAACCGGGATTCCCAGGACATTTGCAATCTCCTTAGCCAATGCCCTGTTGGAATTACCAGTAAATAATTTTATTCCTTCCGGCATATCCCCCTCCCTTTAAAAAAGAGTCGTTGAGCAATCTGTTGAACAGGCAGACAGTTTCCCGGTAATCTGACAATCCCGCCCGGTAGCGGCCGGGGCATTGCACATCAAGCTCAAACTGCAACCCTGTAATTTTACCAGATACAATACGTAAATGTAAAAAACATTTTTAGCCCGACAGGGTTGTATCGGGCCCTCCCGCTGCTCAGCCGCCGGTATTTTATGCAACTGTAAGGTTAAGTCCTTCTCAGTGACCTCATTTATCATTAAATGTCCCGTCATCCATGAGGTCTTCGCCGGTTCGCAGAAAGGCGTCCACGATATCCGGGTCAAAATGCTCGCCGCTGTCGCGCTTGATCCTGCTGACGGCCTCTTCGTGAGACAGTCTTCCCTTGTAAGGTCTCTTTGTCCTGATTGCGTCATAGGCGTCACACAGCGCGAAGATTCTCGCCTCCAGCGGAATTTCCTCGCCCTTTAATCCCTCGGGATACCCCTTTCCGTTGTATTTTTCGTGGTGATATGCGCAGATATTCTTGCCCACCATGATAAAGGATTCATTGATATTGAATTTATCAATTGCATCCTGAAGCACCTGTTTCCCTATCAGAACGTGTTTTTTCATTTCTTCATATTCTTTCGGGGTCAGTTCGCCCTCTTTCAGGAGTACCGAGTCACGTATTCCCACCTTCCCGATATCATGCAGGGGAGCGGCGTCATACAGCTCTTCAATGAACTCATCGGTTATGACATGGCGGTATTTTGGATTTTTACGCAATTGCCTGGCCAGCACCACCGCGTAGTTTCTCGTCCTCTCGAGATGGTATCCCGTCTCCGGGTCTCTCCACTCCGCAAGCTCGGCAAGGGCGAATATCGTGGTCTTCTGGGCTCCGATCAGCTCCTTGAATCTCTGAATATTCATGTAGACAATAATCGATATCAGGCCCAAAAACAGTGCAAGGAGTATCCCCGACGCCAGTACCAGCCTCTCCATCGCCAGTTTCAGTAACGGGTGTTTGCACGATATAGCCACGATCAGTTTCCTGCCCGGGAGAAACTCCACGGTTGAATAATGAATGCTCTCGGCATCCGAAACGTCCAGCCGTCCCGAACTGCCTGTGAAGTTGTATTCCGACCTGCGGAAGTCGAGTGAACCGCCGGGTTTCAATGACATTATATTTCCCTCTTCCGTCTGAATGAACATGTTTTCCGGCAGGAGGGCGAGAATCTCCGACAAATACATGTCCAGAATCAGGACACCCCTTCTTGTATTTTCAGAGTCAAACAGGGGGGAAGCCAGTCTTATCACGGGGATACCGTTTGCCCCTTCCCCAGGCCCGTCAATATTCAAATCGATTGGCGAGGCATATATCTGGCCGCTTTGAAGTTTCATGGCTTCCCTGAAATAATATTTCTGCTTCCAGTCTGCCCCCTGCGGCCCGTAGGTTGCAACGCTTCCGTTGTCAGGCCTGTTGTCTATCCTGATTATCTCCCGCCCCGAGGAATCGATGATACTGATCCGATAATACTGGTCGTATGCCTTCACGAACTTGCGGAATATCTCTTCCACTTCCTTTCTGTAATGAGCTGATTTGAAATCACTGTTTATATAACCCTCGGTGCTCGAGATAGCCATCAGGAAGCGCCGGTCATGCCTGAAATCGGAAAAGAATATTTTTATGCTTCCCGTTACGGAAAGCAGTTGGGCCCTTGCATTATCATGACGGCGTCTTGCCTCGCTCTCGTATATCCGGTTACAGCCGAAATATAACACAAGGCCGAAGAGGATAAGGAGAATTATGCTTATCAGCAGGAAGGTCTTGTTCTGCTTTATAATCTTTCTGTTCATTAAAAAAACAATATCCGGATCAGCGCACGTTATATCCCCCTTACCTTTTGGTTATACGGAGATTCGGCGGCGATTCTTGAGGCTGACCCGTTAAAGTATACCTTACAGTGGCATAAAAATGCCGCCCGCGGGCAGGGGAGTCAGGCGGAAAAGCTTTATCCGCGATACCTTGGAGAGTATTCCGCACGGCATATCGACATCCTTTGGAATTTCACTCTCCGTTACGTCCGGCAATAAAGACATGTTTCCGATATCCCATCGCTTTATAAAGGTTTTACGGCGGACTCCCCTGCCGGCTTGTGCAACATTAAGGTGTATATAAAAATCGCAATGCAGGAAGTTCAGAATGCGAATGTCAGATTAAGCATTCCCGCAATGATTTCTATTCTGCTGCCCGGATAAACGGCCCGGATCGAATCCTTCTGTATTATCCCGCTCCCGTTAATGTCGAAGAGACTGTAGCTTCCCCCGAAATAAAAATTCACATCCCGGTATACCTGCCTTGCCAGGCCGAGTCCCGTGTCCAGGACGGTCCCGTTTGTATTAAAGGCAAACCGGGGCAGTGAACTGTTTTGCACCCTTACAGCAGGATACCAGGCATATGCGAACCTCCAGTCCACCGCCCATTTGCCGGCCCTGTATCCGGCGCCTGTCCCGGCCCCGGTCCGCCAGAGGTGCATATTCTCAACTCCGCCTGCCAGGGGGATTCCGCGCCACACGTATCCGTCTCTCTCAAACCGCATGCCGTCCCATCCCCCGGACACGTAAAAGCTGTAGTAAAAGTTGTTCATGCTGTTTTTGCAGCCTATCCTGAAATCGTAAAACTGTGCAAAGAGCCTCATGCCGGTTGTCCGAACCCGGGCATCATTCCTTTTCCATGTCTCCGTGCCTTCTCTTCCGGCCACCCAGTCGGTTGTGATATTGGCATAGAGGTTTTCCGGCCCGGAAAAAGAGTATTCCGCCGAGACCCCGAAAATAACCATATCCTGGCTGGAATACGAGCGGTATTCATCCCCGGATAAAGAGGTCTGCCCGCTGTGTCTAATCACTCCGTAACCACTGTGCACTCCCATGCCGAAATTCCCGGCACCGGCGTTTCCGGGAAAGAGGATGATCAGGGAAAGAAGAGTGAGTATGGAAATAATCCGTCTCAAGTTCAAAGGCCGGCGCTCCCGCCTTGTTTATGCAATATTCTCACCCCGTATCTTTCAATCCGTCAGCGGTGATCTCGAATATGTCGCGGAATGTCCCGTTAGCATAGTAAACCCTCCTGTCATTCCCTATCCTGACAAACGTGTGTGCGCGGGAGGGGCCTGTATTGCCCACTTCAATTTCTCTGATGGGAGTGTCTCCGTTAAATGCCTTTACGGTGATCCTGTTCCTGTCATCAAGTCCGAAGATCACGTAATTGTCCGATTCGGAGATGAGCATGACAATGTCCAGATTTCCGACGGCATCGATTATGCCGGCCACTTTTTGCGGGTCGGCAGGATAGCCGCCGGGGAATATGCGCCACCGGCCGCTGTTTTTTTTAAGTGTGAGACTTGAATCCGCTTTTTCAATCACGACTCCGGTTATGTCCTTGGGTTCGATAGCGGGAATACCGGGCAGATTATGGTCTGCGGGCCTGCTGTTATGCGTCAGATACAATCCCAGAGTAAAAATCACGGCTGTAAAAAAAATATGATTTCTTTTCATTGCTCTTTTACTATTCTATTATTCATAAATTATGGAGATGATACAACATGGAGAGAGATTTTTCCGGCAGCCGCCCCTCTGTTTGCCTCAGTGTGGCATAAGCGGGCAGACTCCTCTGTCCCGCCGCCGGTATTTTATGCAGCTGCAATGGTTACCTTACAGCGGCATAAAACCACCGCCCGCGGTCAGGAGAGTCCGGAGGTTTTACGGCGGGACTCTCCTGACGGCTTATGCAACACGAGGTTATAGTAATAACCGGTGACAATTTGTTATACTTTTTTTAGCTCTTGCTGAGATATGAAAATCCGATCTTTAATAAAGATTTTCCCGACGGTTTTGCAGTGTCTGCTTTTACTTGCAGTTGATGTGTATGCGGCGGAGCCGGAGGCGGCGCCTGATCTGTCCCGGCAGCTTCCCTCTTCCGTAACTCCCGAGCAGGTAAGGAGATTTCTCGCGGGCGGCGGAAAAGATAACTTCATCATCCTTAATTTCGACAATGCCGGCCTGAAAGATGTAATCAACACCATCAGTTCCGTCACCGGAAAAAACTTTATTCTGGGTCCCGGCGTCGAGGCAAGGATTACGATACACTCATCAGGCAGGATACCCGTCAGCGAGGTCATGAATGTTTTTGAATCAGTGCTCGAGGTGAACGGGCTGTCCATTGTCAAATCCGGCAGGTTTTACAAGATAATCTCCGGCGCCGCGATCAAGCAGAAGCCGCTTCAGGTGCGCAAGGGCAGCGACGCGGCGGATGTGCCTGACGCGGACATGCCAGTAACTCAAATCATCCCCGTAAAATACGTCCCGGCAACCGAGGTCGGCAATATCCTGAAGCCCATGCTTTCACAATTCGGCAGTCTCACCCCCGACCCGAGGAACAACCTCATTATCGTCAATGACCTGTCCTCCAGCATAGTGCGTATCCTGAAGGTTCTGGAAGAGATCGACGTGAATGCCTTTCAGAACACCAGAATGATTTTTTTCAAGCCCGAGTATTCAGACGTATTATCCCTCTCCAATGAACTTACGGAAGTCCTTAACGCGCTGAATCTGACCAGGGAGGGCATAGCGCTGGTGCCGGTTGAGAGGATTAACAGCCTCGTGGTGTTCTCGTCAAGCCCGACACTTCTCAGGACGGTTGAAGGATGGCTGAAAAGGCTTGATGAGGAGGTGCTGAGCGGGCAGAATGTTTTTATCTATCCGGTTCAGAACGTGAAGGCGGAAAGCATCGCAAAGATACTCACTGCGCTTTATGAGACACCGGGCGGCACGAAGCCGAGGGTGGTGGGCGGAAGGACCCGGCCAGGCGCGAAAAAAAAGGGCCGCCAGAAGATCAGGGCCCCCCGCCTTCCCGGAACGCGGCAGCCGGCAGGCGGCAGCAGGGTGGAGATAATCGCCTTTGAACCCACGAATTCCCTTGTCATACTTGCGCCTCCCGGTATTTACAGGGAAATGGTCGAGACCATCAAAAAGATCGACGTTTACCCGCGGGAGGTGCTGATCGAGGCTGTCATTGCGGAAGTCTCCCTTTCCGAAAAGGACCAGTACGGCATCCAGTGGTCTGTTCTGCAGGATATATCGGATTACTCGGCGCTCGGGCAGAACCGGTCTTCGGACGCCCCCGGCTTTAATCTGCCGCTTTCACTCGAACCTGTTTCCACCACGGCGTCCGGACTGTCGTACCTGTTATACAAGCCGGACAGACTCGTAACGCTGATTCACGCGCTTGCGAGCAGGGGAAAGGTCAATATCCTCTCCAGTCCCCGCCTGCTTGTGAGGGACCAGGAGGAGGCGAACATAGAGGTGGGCGAAGATGTTCCCACGGCTACGAGCACCACCACGTCGGCGACCACAAAAGATACGCTGACACAGAACATAGAATACAGGACAGTGGGCATAAAATTGAAAATAAAACCCACTATAAATGATGAAAAGACCGTCGTCCTTGATATCGAGCAGGAGGTGTCCGGCAAGGGCACGGACCAGCAGGTGGGGCAGACAGGAAACCTCTTTCCTTCGTTTACCACCACCAAGACGAAAACCTCCATTGTCGTCCCCGATAAACAGGGTATAGTCATAGGCGGCATAATGGAGGAAAAAAAGAATAAAAGTTACCAGGGGGTGCCCCTGCTGAGCTCCATACCGCTCCTGGGCAATCTTTTCCGCTATACATCGGATGCAACGGTCAAAAAGGAACTTGTCATTATAATAAGGCCGCATGTTATAACCAACAGAAGCGATGCGGACAGGCTTACGATGGAATTCATGGAAAAGCTCAAAGAGGTTAAAAGCTTTCTTGAAGAGAAGAACGAAAAGGGTTTCACCCCCCCTGACAGGACGACAAACCCGGCCGATGCCAATGAATCGTGACGCATTAAAGATAAAAAAAACAGCTCCCCTGAGCAAAATCCTGCTCGACCTGCACCTGATAACCCCCGAAAAACTCGAAATAGCCTTAAAGGAGCAGTCTTCGTCGGACAGGGCGAATCACCGCCGCCTGGGAGAGATACTCGTCAATCTCGGGTTTGTTTCCGAAGAAGACATGATACGGGCATTAAGCGCCCAGCTCGGCCTGAAATATCTGAGATTCTCGGAGTTTCCCAGGACCGTACCGGCCGGCTCCTATCCCACTGTCAAGTTCATGAAACAGTACAGGTTCGTGCCCATAGGCATGGATGACCGCATCATGAAGATTGCCATGTCGGATCCCCTGAACGAATATGTCACGGATGCTTTGAAGAACTTTTCCGGCAAATCGCTCGAGATTTACCTGAGCAGCGAGAAAGACATCATGGAGGCCATTGAGCAGTATTTCGGCGGGGATATCCAGATGACGAGCATCATGGAGGGAATGAGGGAAGAGGCGGCGGAAGGGGACGGTATCGAGCTGCAGGAGGATGTTCATCATCTCAGGGACATGGCCTTCGAGGCGCCGATTGTAAAACTGGTCAATATGCTCATTACAAGGGCGGTTGAGGGCAGGACAAGCGACATACACATAGAGCCCTTTGAAAACAGCGTCAAGGTCAGGTACAGGATAGACGGCGCCCTGTCCGAGGTCGAGTCACTCCCGAAACGCATTCAGCCCGCCGTTATCTCAAGGATAAAGATAATGTCAAAGCTCAATATCGCCGAAAGAAGGCTCCCCCAGGACGGGAGGATAAAACTCAGGGTCTCCGGACGGGACATAGACCTCAGGGTATCCACAATACCCACTATTTACGGGGAAAGCATCGTAATGAGAATACTGGACCGGGGCAGCGCCCTTATCGTACTGGACCATCTCGGTTTCCCGGAAGAGACGCTGGAGAAATATAAGAAAATCATCACCACTCCCTACGGCATGCTCCTGGTCACAGGCCCTACGGGCAGCGGCAAGACCACGACGCTGTACGCATCCCTGAACATGATAAATTCGGATGACAAAAAGATCATCACCATAGAGGACCCGATCGAGTACCAGATCGACGGCATCAACCAGATACACGTCAAGCCCCGGATAGGGCTTACATTTGCGAACGGCCTCAGGCACATCGTCCGTCAGGACCCGGATATTATCATGATAGGCGAGATCAGGGACATCGAGACCGCGGAGATAGCCATACATTCAGCCCTTACCGGGCACCTCGTGTTCAGCACGCTCCATACTAATGATGCGCCGGGAGCGGTGACAAGGCTGCTTGATATGGGGATCGAGGGGTTTCTCGTGTCATCTTCCCTGATAGGGGTCCTCGCGCAGAGGCTCGTGAGGGTGATATGTCCCGCCTGCAAAGAGCCGGCCGCCCCCCGGCAGGAACTCGTTGATAAAATGGAGCTCTTCGGAGACAATATCACAACCTATCACGGCAGGGGATGCGAGGAATGCAGGCACACGGGATATCGCGGCAGAACGGGCATCTTTGAGCTGATGATCGTGGACGGCGAGATACGGCAATTGATACTTGAAAAAGTGAGCGCCGAAATTATCAGGCACAAGGCGGTCCTGAAAGGAATGCAGGTCCTGAGGGAATGCGGCCTGCAGAAGGTCAGGGAGGGCATAACCACCATTGAAGAGGTCCTGAGGGTCGCGCAGGAGGGGATTTAGTTTTATATGGAAACTTATTACTACGAGGCAAGCACGAGGGACGGCAATATCATAACAGGCACCATAGAGGTGGCCGACGAGCGCCTTGCCGTTGACCGTATCCAGGATATGGGATACTTCCCGCTGAAGGTGAGGAGGGCCGTTGAACGCGAAAACATTCTGAACCGTTTCATATCTTCGGCCCGCAACAGGATAAAGCCCAGGGACGCCATGACTTTCACTTACCAGCTCGGCGTGCTTCTTGACGCGGGTTTTACCCTTGACAGGTCCCTGTCGATCCTGTCGGAACTCGCGGAGAAAAAGAAGCTGCAGGATATGATAAAAGAGATTCTCTCGCAGATAAGGAGCGGCAGGTCTTTTTCAGAGGCATTATCGAAATTCCCCTCCGTGTTTCCCGTCTTTTACGTGAATATGATAAAGGCGGGTGAGGCGGGAGGCTTTATCGAGGATGTGGTTTCAAGAATGGCGGTTTACCTGGAAAACTCAGAGGGCCTGAAGGCGGATGTGCGCTCTGCGCTTGTTTATCCGGCGTTTCTCAGCGTGGTGGGCGGAGCCGCTGTTGTCATGATGCTGACATTCGTCGTGCCGCAGTTTTCAAAGATATTCACTGATATGGGCGAGGCCCTGCCCTTGCCCACGGTTATCCTGCTTGCAGTGAGCAATGGAGTGATAAACTACTGGTGGATGATACTGCTGGCCGGAGCAGCGCTTTTCCTGGGAATAAGACATTACCTGAAAACCGAAAAGGGAAGCCGCACGTGGGACAGACTGAAATTCAGGCTGCCCCTCTTCGGACGTCTTTATAAAGAGACCGCGGTTTCCCGCTTTGCAAGAACCCTCGGCACGCTTCTGAGCAGCGGGGTTCCGCTCCTGAATGCATTCGAAATAGTGAAAGGAACCCTCGGAAGCGAAAAGATGTCGGAGATAATCTCTTCAGTGAAGGAGGCCGCGAGGAAGGGAAGGGGCATCTCCGAACCGCTGAAGCACAGCGATATATTTCCTCCCATTGCAGTGCACATGATAACCGTGGGGGAAGAGACCGGCAGGCTTGACGAGATGCTGACAAAGGTCGCGGACCGCTTTGATTTCGAGGTCAAGACCACTGTCAAGCGGCTGCTCTCGTTGCTCGAACCCGCGCTTATCCTGTTGATGGGCGTTATCATAGGATTCATTGTTGTGGCGATGCTGCTGGCCATTTTCAGTGTTAATGAATTGCCGTTTTAATACCATGTTAACCTTGATGTTGCATAAACGTGCAGGGGAGTCCGCCGGTATTTTATGCAACTGTAAGGTCAAGATTGTCGGGAAATACAGATTCTTCCGCATGTCCATACCCGGTGCACGCGGAACATAATTCATGGAGGTGCGCATTGAAGCAGAGAAAAAACATGACAGGCTCCCATGCGGGATTCACACTTATCGAGATGATGGTGGTTATAATCATCATCGGCCTTCTGGCGGCGCTTGTTGCACCCAGGATGTTCGGGAAGCTGGGAAAGGCCAAGACAAGCGCGGCATACGCCCAGATAGAGCTTTTCGGAACAGCGCTTGATTCATTCCGTCTGGATGTGGGGCGCTATCCCACAACCGCCGAAGGTCTGGAGGCGCTCATCAATCCGGTTACCGGTCTCGAGGAATGGAACGGGCCGTATCTGAAAAAGAGGGAAATACCACTTGATCCGTGGGGCAATCCGTATCATTACGAATCACCCGGCAATTACGGCGATTACGACCTCTACTCCTACGGTGCGGATAATGCGGAAGGCGGCGAGGGAGAGAGCAGCGATGTCGTGAGCTGGAAGGGGCCGAAATGAAAACGCAATGAAACATTACCGGCTCACCGCCAGGTGCATTCCTGGTTCCCAGGCGAACGGTTTTACCCTCCTGGAGGTCATTATCGTCCTTATTATCATAGGGATTGCATCGGGACTCGTGGGCATCCTTATCAGCAGGGACAGGGGAAGCACGGAGCTGAGGACATTCACAAAGGATATATCAGCGGTTCTCAGATATGCGAGGAGCCAGGCGGTCTCCGGGAAAAAGACCTACTGCTTTGTTATTGACAGGGAAGACGAAGGCTACATCTACAGGCTCTATGCCGACAGCGGCACTGGTGAAGAGACGGCGCCTCTATTAAGCAGGCCTGTTCCGGAGGAACTGGAGGTGGTGATGGACGGCAATGACGCCGGTACCCTCTCGGTGGAATTTTTCCCGCTCGGCAATTCATCGGGCGGCGCCATAGAGATAAGGAACCGCAAGGGAGCGGGATTTCTTATCCTGATAAACCGTATGACCGGAAAACTGAAAATAGAGAGACCGGAATGAAATAGTCCTTTAATGTTGCATGAACGGGGCAGGGGAGCCTGCCGGAAAACCTTTATAAAGCGAGCCTCTTGAAAAAGTCTGAAAACGCAGGAGAATGTCATTCTGAACTTGTTCCGGAACCCAATAAGACAATAAGTTAAGAGACCCCGGAACAAGTTCGGGGTGACAAATAAAGACTTTTGCAGGAGCCTCAAGTGATTGGGTATTTGGAAATATGCCTCTGTTGCAGGAAGTAACGGAAAAAAGGACGTCCTCCGTGCGGGTCGGCCGTGTCCGTTTCCGGTCCTTGTCTTTTACGGACACGAACCGCGGACACGAATCACGGGATTTCGACATGCCGTGCGGAGTATGTCCTGAAGGTATCGAGGATAAAGCTTTCCCGCCGGACAGCCCTGCCCGCAGGCGGTGTTTTTATGCCACTGTAAGGTACACATATCCCCGGGGCACCAAAATGACAGTCAAAAACCCCTCCGGAGAACCGGGGTTGCAGGCTCCGGAGGGCGGCTTCACCCTTATCGAGGTGATTGTCTCGATGGCCATCCTGAGCATAACCTTTGTCCTGATCATGCAGCTCTTCGCGGGCGGCCTCAGGGCGAGCAGGACGTCGTGCGACTTCACGAGGGCGGTCGTCCATGCAAAGGACAAGATGGAGGAATTATCCGGGAAACCGGTTCAGGAAAGCGGCGAATTTGAAGACGGTTTTAAATGGGAGACAGAGCTGCAGGCTTACGAAGAACTTGAGGAAACAGGCCTTAATTTGTTGAAAATAAAGGTGAAAGTATCATGGGATGATGCCCTCAACAAGGAGAGGTCGGTTGAACTTGTTGGTTTAAGGCTGGTTGAAAATGAGAAATAAACACGGTTTCACGCTGCTTGAGCTCATAATATCGATAACCATTCTGAGCATGGTCATCCTGTTAATCAGCAGCGGTTACCGCCTTGCCCTGGATTCATGGGAAAAGGGCGAGAACGAGACCGCGGCGACCCAGAGACTGCGCATCCTCTCTTCACTGCTGTCCCAGCAGCTTAAATCCGCCTATCCGTACAGAACAGAGATAGACGATAAAAAAGCCGTGCTGTTCAGGGGGGATGCCGCTTCCGTGATGTTTGCCACTGCATTGACTGATTCCTCGTACGGGGGATTCAAATGGGTGAAATACTCCTATGACAACGGCACGCTCCTGTACAAGGAGGGACTGCTGCCCGACAAGAAACTGAGTGAAAAACTCTCCGGTGACGAAGAGGTGATAGATACCGACCTCGGAGAGGTGAAGTTTTCGTACTTTTCCGCGGATGAAGGGGGATGGAAGGAATCATGGGATTTCGGGACAGAGCTTCCCGGCGCCGTAAGGGTCAGAATTTCCTACTTTCAGCCGTTTACTATTAATATACCCATGGGGTATAAAGAGGACGAGGAAAACAGTTGACCTCAATGTTGCATAAGCAGGCAGGAGAGACAGGCGTAAGACCTTTGCCGGACTTTCCCGCCCGCAGGCGATGTTTTTATGCCGCTGCAAGGTTTATGCAGGCGCTGCAGCGGTCCGGGCCGTTAACAGACAACAGGGGCGGGGTGGCGCTCATCCTCGTTATCTGGGTGATGGTTATCCTCGTGGCCATTGTGGGGGAGTTTTCATACTCGATGAGGACGGAGATCAGCATTGTCAAAAACTTCAAGGAGGAGGAAGAGGCGTATCAACTGGCGCTGTCGGGTATAGAGGCCGCAAAGGCCGAGATACTGGCATCATCCGCTGAGCCGGCCGGCATGTACGTCAATGAAGACGGCATCCTCGTACTCAATGCAGAGGGAGAGGAGGAGCCGGAGAGAAAAGGCGATCTCGGAAAAGGAACCTTTGAATATACTATTATTGATGAAGAGGGTAAGCTTAATATAAACACCGCCTCAAGAAAACAGCTGAGGCACATATTCAGGTATACAGGGGTCGAGGGCGCGGAACTGGACACGATAGTGGATTCAATCATCGACTGGAGGGATACAGACAGCCTGCATATGTTAAACGGAGCCGAAGAGGATTATTATCAATCCCTGAAGAGACCCTACAGTTGCAAGGACGGTCCTTTTGATTCCGTAGAGGAGCTTTTGCTTGTCAAGGGCATGACCCCGGAGATATTCCTTGGTTCGGCCGGAGCCGGAAGCAGCGAAACCGGTGAAGAGAAAGAGAAAAAGACTTACAGCGGGGTTGCAAGGTATCTGACGGTCAACGGCCCGGGCAGGATCAATATCAATACCGCACCCGCGGTTGTGCTCGAGGCAGTGTTTGGACCTGAAAAAGCGGATAACATAATCGTGCGGAGAGAAGCCGGGCCTGTGGCCCGGCCTGATACGGGAGGCGGGATTTCATCGGATTTTTTCACGGTTATCTCCACGGGCAGCAATGCAGACGGCACGATCAGGAGGACCGTCAAGGCGATCCTGCACAGAAGACAGAACGAGATGGAGATTGTTTACTGGAATGACAATATTACCTGATAGACTGTTCGGAGCATATCTGGGGATGGAGTTCGGGGAAGACTCCGTTACCGTTACATATCTGAGGAATACCTTTTCCGGCCTGACCCTCCTGTCATCCTCTGCATTCGCCCTGCGGGATGATGACGGCACCGTCAATGAGATCAGGGAATACATAGGCAGTCAGGGTGTGAATGCGAGGCGGGTCTTTGTCTGCGTTCCCGATAAGTGGGCGATTACCGGGTTTATCCGGATACCCCCCGTTAAAGGCAAGAGCAGGTCCGCAATTGCGGAACTCATGAAGTTTGAGATGGAACGCCATATCCCCTTCCGGATAGAGGATGTGACATATGATTTTCAGTTCATGGAAGAGGGGAGCGGGATGTTCGTCGCCGTTCATAAGAAGAGACAGGAGTTTGTGAGGGAATTTCTCGAAAAACTCTCCCTGCAGCCTTATTCCATAACCATCTCATCTCTTGCCGTCCTGAATACAATTGAATTAAGCGGCGTGCCGGTCGGCGGCTGGCAGGAGGTCACGGGCATTGCCAAGCAGTCGGATATTTTCGGCAAAAAGGGTGAAACGGATATCTGCCTGTACATGGACGGGGCGGGGGCAGGCCTTGCGATACTGAGGAACGGCCTCTGCATGCACCTGAGGCATTTTGATGTTGATACAGGACAGCCTTCAGATGACCTCCCCGATGACATTTGCGGTTATCTTGCCAGGGTGCTGCCGGATTTCCGGATTGAATCATTCAATAAAGTAATCCTGACCGGTAAGGCATCTTCAGGGTATGCCGAAAAAATCGGGGAAAAACTCAGGGAAAACAATGTGCCGGTTGAGAGAATCACGGATTTCAGGGGAAGACTCGGGAAGACCGATATCACCGGCCTCGAACCATCCGTGGGCGCATGTCTTGCGGGACTCGGGGCGGGAACGTACGGAATCAACCTCCTTCCGCACAAGAGGGGATATGCAATCACCAGGATTGCCCCGCTGACGACAAAGATATTCCTGGTCCTGATATTAATCATGGCTGCGGGGATATTCACCACCGAGGCGCTTAAACAGAAGAAATACCTGACAGCGATGGGAGAGATGCTGAAAAAGAACGAACCCGCGGTCAGCGCCCTTGAGCGCATCTCCTCCGACACCGCCCTGCTTAAAAAAAAGAGCGCCTTTCTGAAGAGTATAAAAGAAAACGAGATCGCCCTTGAGATTCTGGCTGAGCTTACGGCCGTATTGCCTGAAGAGGCATGGATCACGACTCTGGATTACAGGGGATTCGACATAAGAGACCCTGAAAAGGGAGGGAGGGAGTTAATCATAAGCGGATTCGCCGATTCGTCGTCATCGCTGATACCGATTCTGGAGGATTCTCCGTTTTTTGAGAAAGTCGAGTTTGTGGGAACCATCAAGAAAACAAGAGGCAAGGAACAATTCAAACTCAAGGCAAGGATTGTACGGCCTGGTGCGGAGAGTAAGTTATGACCCTGCCCGATGTGAGCGAGAGAGAAAAAAAATTTCTTGCAGCCGGCGGGATTATTGTGTTCCTGATAGTGATATTCCAGGTGTTTTCATGGTATGACGACTTCAGGAGAGAGGTCAGGGAATTATCAGAAGCAAGGCGTTTCAAGCTTGAAAGGCAGTTGATCAGGTTATCGCGGAAAGAGAGGATGGAGAAGCGCTTTGAAGAGGTCAAAAAGATGCTTGCAGGGCAGGAAAGGGCCTTGCTGCGGGGAGACAAGCCGCCGGTTGCAGCCGCGGAGTTGCAGAAGTTTCTCAAGGAGACGGCCTCTTCACTGGATATAGATGTGAAACTGGAGCGCACACTGAGCCCTGTCGAGACCGGGTTTTATCTCGGAATCCCCGTGGAGATAGGATTCACGGCATCCACGGGAAAACTTGAAGGCCTCCTCTTAAGGCTGAGAAAGTCCCCCTTCCTGCTCATGGTATCAGAGATGAAAGTGAGGGTTACAAATATCCGTAATCCTGTGGATATATACACAACGCTGATTGTAACGGGTTTCATAAAGAAACCCGGCGGAGTGAAAAACAGAAAGGGTGCAGAGACTTAGAGGGCACATCGATGCTGCGTAATTATTTCCTGATAAATCTTGTTCTCGTAGTAATCATCCTGTTGCTGGGATACGGCCTTTATTCCGCGATA
>JALSHG010000016.1 GCA_026982355.1 Thermodesulfovibrio sp. | reverse complement strand
CGTTACGTCCTGCAATAAAGACATATTTCCGATATCCCATCGCTTTATAAAGGTTTTACGACGGGCTCTCCTGCCGGCTTATGCAACATTAAGGTTAATATATACCTTACAGCGGCATTAAGGTGACATTAATCTTACAGCGGCATAAAATACCGCCTGCAGGCGGGAGGGCCTGCCGCAAAACCTCAAAACAACCCCATCTGCCTCTCCTGTTTCCGCCTTCTGTCCCTGCCGGAGACAACCGTCCTGTGAATGAATTCTCCGGGAATCTCGCTGATAAAGGGCGATGGCGAAAGGGCAAGCCTCTGCCCGTACAGGAATCTCTTTCCTGCATGTATCAGAAAAAGCTCATCCCCGGCCCTCGTCATGCCGACATAGAATAACCGCCTTTCTTCTTCCAAATCAACACTGTCCTGATCCTGATTCAGTGTATACGGGATTATCCCTTCCTCGACACCTGCAATGAATACGACCCTGAATTCCAGTCCTTTTGCCATATGGAGCGTCATAAGGGTCACGGCATCCGCCCTTGGATCAAAAAAGTCGGCGGGAGTCATAAGCGCGGCCTCATCCCCGCTGATTTCGGCGGTTTCAACAGGGGGCGCGGAGCGGCCTATTACCTGACAGGGAATGCCCGACTTGATAAAGGCATCCTCTATCGCCTTTGCCTGGGCGTTTGTCCTGAAGATTACGGCGAAGTCGGCAAAGGAATAAGACACGTCATCAAAATCCCCGTCCCCCCCTCCGTGCCTCATCTGATAATGGCTTGTCCCCCCGATTCTACGCTCTATCTCCCTGATGATCGTCTCTCCTTCCATACGTTCATCCGGAACCGAGATGATCCTGACCGGCCCGCCTTTTTCCCTCACCGGCCTGATTTGCCTGTCCATCCTTCCGGCATTGTTTTTTATCAGTGAACCGGATGCCCGGAGTATCGTGCCGGTTGATCGGTAGCTGTCTGAAAGGAATACCTTTCTTGCGTTCCTGAAGTCTCTTTCGAAATTCGTGAAGCTGTCCATATCCGCTCCCCTGAATGAATAGACTGCCTGATCCGGGTCGCCGACAGCGCAGATGTTGCCGGCCGGGCCGGCCAGCAGGGTCAGTAATTTATACTGCGCCGGGTTTATATCCTGATACTCATCCACGATGATGTGCCTGAACCTCTCCCTGTATTTTTCCAACAGGCCGTTTTCAGCGAGCATTCCTGTGGGCTGTAGGATAAGGTCGTCGAAATCAAGGGCGGATTCTTTTTTCAGCGCACACTGGTATGCTTCATAAATATCCTTTACTTCATCGTCGGCCCTCCCCCCAAGACCCTTGATCCGGGATATTCTTTCAGCAACCTGCCGGGCCTTGCCGCCGGATCTTTTCAACAATGCCTTAATCAGGCTCAACTGTTCATCCCTGCCGAAGATGACGAAGTTATAAGAGAGGTTTTCCCTCAGTATCCTGAGGCCGAGGAGGTGAAATGTGCCGATAAATATCCTGCCGCACCTGCTGTCCAGCACTGCCTCGGCCCTCTCCCGCATCTCTCTTGCTGCGCGGTTGGTGAATGTCACGGCAAGGATATTCTCGGGAGGAACCCCCGTGTCAATGAGATATGCTATCCTGCGTATAATAGTGAGGGTTTTGCCCGTGCCCGGACCAGCGACGATGACCACGGGACCGCTGACAGCGGTTACCGCCGCTTTCTGGGAATTGTTCAGTTTATGGAGAATAAGGGACGCACTCATAAAAATTATTTTACATTTGCATTAACCTTACAGTTGCATAAAATACCGGCGGAGCAGAGGAGTGCGGAGGTTTTCCGGCGGACTCCTCTGCACGTTTATGCAACATTAAGGAGACTCTTGCAAAAGTATGAAAAATGCTTGTATATGTCATTTCGACCGAAGGGAGAAATCTTTTGATATCGATGAGTTATAAGACCTCTCCCCCGTTCGAGGCGACAGACAGGGGACTTTTGCAAAAGGTTCTAAGCTTAAAATACCGCAACCGCCATTTTAATGCAAATGAATTACAAGCATTTTCCTTGCCAGAATCTTTACAAGGCACACCCTGTATGATAGACTAAATTATGCTTAAGAACAGGTTTTTCTGGATTATTGCTGCGATAATGATTGCCGGTTTTTCAGTTATACTTACTTACAAAGAGCAGGGGATGGAACTCAATCCTTCCTTCCGGACATCCACCATGCAAAGACTGCACCTTACCCACAGGGAAGACAATAAAGTCGAATGGGAGCTTTCAGCACGGGAAGCCGTATTTCCGCAGGACAATAAGGAAGTTTTTCTGAAGTCCATAAGCCTCAAGATAAATCAGTCCCCTGAAATATATATAACCAGCGGCAGCGGTGTTTACAAAACAGACGAGGGGGATATAATCCTCAATAAAAATGTAGAGTTGAACATGGAAAACTCGAAATTCACGACCAGCTCGCTGAAATGGGACGGCAAGAGCGGGACTATAACAACAGATGACCCGGTGAGGCTTGCCGGCGCTAATTTCTCCATAGACGGAACAGGTCTTGTTGCAAAGACAGAACAGCAAAAAGCAAGGATATTGAAGAATGTCAAGGCTGTTTACTACCGGTAGTCCGGGTCTGATAATATTATCGGTAATATTGTCGCTATGCTGCAGCGCATCAGCCTCCGCCCTCCTTGAAAAGGGCGAAAAAAAACCTATAGTCATAACATCGCAGACACTTACAGCGGACAACAGAAAGCATACCGCCGTATTCGAGGGCTCTGTGGTGGCGAAAACAGGGGACCTGGTAATCTACGCGGATCAGATGACGGTCTTTTACGATACTTCCGACAATAAAATCAAAAAGATACACGCATCCGGAAATGTGAGGGTCCACAACAGGGAAAGGGCGATATTTTCGGACGAGGCCGTTTACTTCAGCAACGGTGACGGAGAAAGGATAATCTTCAGTGGAAGTCCCAGGGCCGTGGAAGGAGAAAATGTGATTACAGGGACCCGGATAACCTTTTACCCGGAAGATGACCGGGCTGTGGTGGAGGGAAGCCGGGTGATCCTGCAGGATACCGGAAAAGAGGGACACGAATAGTGCACTTTCTTGAAGTCTCCGGGCTCAAAAAAAACTATAAAGGGCATAACGTGGTTTCAGGCATCAGCCTGAATATCAATTCAGGGGAGGTCGTCGGCCTTCTCGGCCCCAACGGCGCGGGAAAAACCACCACATTTTACATGATACTCGGAATCATAACTCCTGATGACGGCGTGATTTATCTTGACGGTGAAAACCTGAATCACTCGCCCATGTATAAACGGGCCAGAAAGGGAATCGGGTATCTTCCCCAGGAGCCTTCCATATTCAGAAAGCTGAAAGTGAAAGACAACATAAAGGCGGTTCTCGAGATAACGGATATCGACGAAACCGCCAGGCGGGAAAAACTTGACCGTATCCTTGAAGAATTCAACCTTGAACCGTTTGCCGGAAGATACGGATACCAGTTGTCGGGCGGAGAGCGCCGCAAGGTCGAGATTGCAAGGGCCATAGCCGTTGATCCTGTATTTATACTGCTCGATGAGCCCTTTGCGGGAATAGACCCCCTTGCTGTCATCGAGCTGAAAAAGACGCTCCGGCAGCTCACCCGCAGGGGAATCGGACTGATAATCACCGACCACAACGTGCGGGAGACGCTGTCGATAACGGACAGGGCCTATATCATAAGCGAGGGTAAAATACTGGCGCACGGAGCGCCGAACGATCTCATTTCCAATGAACTCGTAAAAAGGGCATATCTCGGAGAGGAGTTCAGGTTGTAATGGCACAGGAACAGAGGCTTGAGCTCAGGCTCTCCCAGAAACTGATACTTACACCGCAACTCCAGCAGTCGATAAAGCTCCTGCAGTTGCCGCTGCTTGAGCTTTCGCAGGAGATCAACCAGGAATTGATGAGCAACCCCCTGCTGGAGGAGAGATCGGAAAAAGAGGAAGAGGTCCTGAACGAAACGCCCGGAACCGTGAGCGAAGAAGAACCGGTTCATGAGTCAGTTGATGACGCCGAGGCGCCGCTTGAAAAGATATTCGGCTTCACCTCTGATAATTATTTTGAAGAGAGGGAAAGCGACGGCAGGGATCTCGGGTATTTCTACGAGGCCGCCGATGAAACAACCTCTCCTTTTGAACGAAACAGAAAAAAAACCGACCTGTACGAACACCTTCTCTGGCAGTTGAGGCTTTCCCACGTGCCGGAGAGACTCGGCAAGGTTGCGGAGATAATCATCAATAATTTAAATGAAGACGGCTATCTCCAGGCCTCTCTGGAGGAAATTGCGAATCTCGCCGGTGTTGACCCGGAAACGGCAGGTGAAGCCCTCTCATTTGTCCAGACGCTCGATCCCCCGGGAGTGGGAGCCAGGAATCTTCAGGAATGCCTGCTGCTTCAACTGGAGCCGCTGAATTTGAAGGGAACATTCGTGGAGAAGGTCCTTCTCGAGGGTTTTCCCGAGCTGGAAGGGAAAAAATACAGGCAGCTTGCGGCAAAACTCGGGACATCGATCGAGGAGGTATTCTCAGCGGTTAAAATAATTGAAGGCCTGGAGCCGAGGCCGGGCAGGAATTACTCCGGTGACGAGCCTGTCCACATAGTCCCCGACGTATACGTCGAGGAATCCGAGGGCAGGTTCATTATAACGCTGAACGACGACGGCATTCCCAGGTTGAGGCTCTCGAATTATTACAGAAAACTCCTTGCCAACAAACAGTCTCTCTCACCGGAGGAAAGGCAGTTCCTGGAAGAGAAACTGCGCTCGGCGATATGGCTGTTGAGAAGCCTTGACCAGAGGAACAAGACGATTTACAAGGTGACTGAATGTATCCTGAAATTCCAGGAGGAATTTTTCAGAAAGGGCCCCGAATTCCTTAAGCCCCTGAACCTCCGGGACATCGCAGAGGCCTTGGGCATGCATGAGAGCACAATAAGCAGGGTCACTTCCAACAAGTACATCCAGTGCCCCCAGGGGCTCCTGAACTTCAGGTTTTTCTTCAGCAACGCTGTTTCTTCATCAAAAGGGGATATCTCGTCATCAACGGTCAAGGATATGATCAAACAGATTATTGCGGAGGAAGACCCGGCAAAGCCGCTCAATGATAAAAAGATAGTCGAAATCCTCAGGGAAAGGGGAATAAATGTAGCCCGCAGGACAGCGGCCAAGTACAGGGAAGAACTGAAAATTCCGTCTCACGTTAAACGCAAAAAATGGTTCTGAACATAATACTTTGAGGTTGCATAAAAAGGGGAGGACGGCCTGCCCGGAAACCTTCAGGCCGTGCCGCCCCGCGCCTGTACCATAATGTTGCATAAACGTGCAGAGGAGTCCGGCGGAAAACCTCCGGACTCCCCTGCTCCGCCTCCGGTATTTTTATGCAACTGCAAGGTGTGCTTTTATGCAACCGCAATGTTTAGACGAAGGAGGAGTGGCAAATGAACATTATCATTAATTGCAGGCACATGGACCTCACACAGAATCTCAGGAACTACGCAGAAGAAAAAATAGGCAAGTTCAGCAAATACCTTGCAAATATCACCGAGGCAACGGTAACGTTGAGTGTCGAGAAATACAGGCACAAGGCAGAAGTTCACCTGAAAATCAACGGCTCGTTGATAAAGGCGGAGAGCATCACCGGCGAGATGTATTCTTCAATCGACGAGGTGGTGGAAAAGCTTGCGCGCCAGGTCAGGAAACACAAGGAGAAGATCGTATCCCACAGAAAAAACAAAAACAAATCCTCAACTGTTGCGGAATCGGCAGAGTCGCCGCCGGCGATCATCAAGAACAAATCCTTTGACATCAAGCCCATGAGCGTGGAGGAAGCCGCAATGCAGATGGACCTCCTGGACAAGAATTTCTTCATATTCATAAATGCATCCTCAGGCAATATCAATGTCCTTTACAAAAGAAGCGACGGCAACTTCGGGCTTATAGAACCAGTTAAATGAAAAAAACGCTGAAAAAAACCGGCCGGCCTTTAATCATTATACTGACGGGGCTTTCCGGCTCGGGAAAGACGGTAGCGCTTAACGCCTTTGAAGACAGCGGGTTTTTCTGCGTTGACAATCTTCCCGCCGCCCTCATAGAGACCTTTCTCGACTTAACCCGTGAGATGTCGAAAATAGCCATAGGAATGGACATCAGGGAAAGGGAATTCCTTACGGATTTCCCGGAAATAGTCTCCGGCCTGAAAAAAGACAGAAAGATAGAGATCATATTTCTTGAGGCCTCGGAAGAGGTGATCATAAGGAGATTCAAGGAGACGAGGAGGCCCCATCCGCTTGCCAACAGTGACCTGAACAGGGCAATCCGCAAAGAGGCAGAACTGCTGGAGCCTATACGGCGGGAGGCGGATGAAATCATCGACACATCCTCTTTGAACCCGCATGAACTGCGCAGGTTTATCACTGACTCGTATCTCAAAAACCGCAGCAGGAAGATGTCCATCCGTCTCATCTCCTTCGGCTACAAGTACGGGATGCCTCCGGAGGCGGACATGCTGTTTGATGTGCGGTTCCTGCCGAATCCTTATTTTATAGAAAAATTCAGGGAATTCCCCGGGACATCAGGGAGGGTGAAAAAGTTTGTTTTGTCGCAGGAAGACACGAAGGAGTTCCTTGAAAGACTGATTCCGCTTCTGCTCTACCTCATTCCTCTTTACAGGCAGGAGGGGAGAAGCTATCTTACAATAGGGTTCGGATGTACGGGCGGCAGGCACAGGTCACCGGCTGTTTCCGAGGAGGTGAGGAGAAGGCTTAAGAAGCATAAACTGGTTGTCTCAGTAACCCACAGAGATTTGCATTGTTCGTCTTCCTGAACCATAATTATGCATGAATCTTAATCTTAACCTTTACCTTAATGCTGCACAGGCCGGCAGGGGGGTCCGCCGTAAAACCTCCGCACTCCCCTGCCCGCGGGCGGCATTTTTATGCAACTGTAAGGTTTACACGGCGATGAGACGGAAAGCAGAAAAAACACCAGGCATAATATACCTTGACAACAACGCCTCAACCCCCCTGGGACCCGGGATCGTCCCGGTAATGGCCGCATGTCTGGAAGAGACCTTCGGCAACCCTTCCAGCTCTCATTTTGCCGGTGAGACGGCAAAAAAGGTCGTGGAACACGCCAGGGTGAAGGTCGCGGATTTGATCGGCGCCTCGCCAGAGGAAATCATCTTTACATCAGGCGGCACGGAGGCCAATAATATGGCAATCCTCGGAACCGCCCGGAGATTCAAATCCGGCCGCATAATCACATCATGCACGGAACATCCCTCGGTTCTGAATCCGCTGAAACACCTTGAAGGCGCCGGATTCGAGATAACCTACCTGCCTGTGGACAGGTACGGCCTTGTCAATCCCCGCGATGTAGATATGAACATAAAGAGCGATACCATTCTCATTACAATCATGCACTCAAACAACGAGACCGGCACGATCCAGCCCATAGCCGAAATAGGCAGGATAGCAAGAAAAAGGAAGATAATTTTCCACTGTGACGCAGCACAGTCTGTGGGCAAGGTTACCGTAGATGTAAAGAAGCTCCATGTGGATCTTCTGACCGTAGTCCCCCACAAATTTTACGGCCCCAAGGGAACCGGGGCGCTTTACAGAAAAAAGGGTACGGAACTGTCGCCGATTATGTTCGGGGCCTCACATGAAAAAGGGCTGCGGCCCGGCACGGAAAACGTAGCGGGGATAGCGGGATTCGGCAGGGCATCGGAAACAGCAAAGAAAGAGCTGCCCGAAAGGGCACAAACCATGAAACGGCTCACAAAGATGTTCTACAGCGAACTCCGCGCCGGGATTCCCGGGATTAAACTGAACGGCCATCCGGTAAAACGGCTTCCCAACACACTGAACATTTCCTTCCCCGGCGTTTCCGGCGCGGTTTTACTGGAAAGGCTGAAAAACGAGATTGCAGCCTCGACAGGCTCTGCATGTCACGAAGGCAGGCAGACCCCATCCCATGTGCTCAGGGCAATGGGGCTCGGCGATAAAGAAGCGCTTTCGTCGATACGGCTGAGCATCGGCCGCGATACCACAAAAGGGCAGATACGCAAAGCTGCCGGGAGCATTGTCAGGGCTTGGCGAAGCCTTTCATCCGAATCTGGTGATTCCCGGGCATAAACATTGTCTGAGCGGGCAGGTGTTCACCGGCCGCGCAACCCACATGACCATTTCTTCTTGACATGATACAGCGGGATGTATAAGAAAATAAAAAAACACGGAGACAAAAAGGAGGCATATTGAAAAAAAGAGACTGCACGAGGCAGTTTATCACCCATGAAGAGCAACTGGTCGCTCTGAAGAGAATCGAGGGGCAGATACGCGGGGTTCAGAGGATGATCGAGGAGAAGAGATACTGCGTGGACATACTGACCCAGTTGCATTCCATTGTAGGAGCTGTATCCAGGGTGGAGGGAAAGATACTCAGGAAACACCTCGAAGGATGTGTTACCGAAGCGCTGAAGGGCGGTCCGGAAGTCGAAAAGCAGAAAAAGATAGATGAGATCATGGGTCTGATTGCCAGGTTCAGGAAGACCGTTTAACACTTTTCACCTGTACTGTTGCATAAGCCGGCAGGATGCTCAGCCGTAAAACCGCCGGACTCTCCTGCACGCGGGCGATGTTTTTATGCCGCTGTAAGGTTCAAACCGGAAGCAAGCCGGTGGTGTATGATAGACATTGACGGCGTTAAGATATATAATGACACATATGGTCACGGGCACAGCGACAGATGTTGAAGGCCTTTGCGCCGTTGCTTGAAAATCCGGCATGAACTCCTGAAAACAGAATGAACATCAGGAACGCATTGAGGGTGTGGCTGTTGACACGGAAAAAGCAGAAGGACGGTGATGAACCATATCAGGCGGAGAAAGATTGATTTCCTGACACTTCCGGACGAAGGACGGGGAAATCCGGATACAATGCAGGGCCGGGGGGCGACATCTGCCCGGCTGTACCGGTTTTTTTCAAGGAAAAATCCGGAGGCGATGCAGTCAATGGCGGAAAGCGGCGATTAACCCCGGTCTGTTATAAACACGGCAGGCCTGCCTGCCGCAAAACCTTTACAATGCGATTTGATGATGTTCAACGGGAAGAAATACTACATAATCATCATTATTGTCTCTGCGCTGCTTATCACGTACCTGCATTACTGGACGACTCCGAAAAACCACATTCTGCACAATATCCAGACCGAGCTTCACTACATACCTCTTCTCATAGGAGCCGTTGTCTTCGGTCTCAGAGGCGCTGTCCTGACATTCATATTCATCACCCTGTTATACCTCCCTTATTTTGTCACAAGCTGGTCGGATCCGTTTTTATCCGTCATAAACAGGCTGCTCCACATAGTCCTTTCAGGCCTGATTTCCTCGCTTGCCGGCTTTCTTGTGGATCGCGAGAGGAAACAGCGGAGGCAGTCCGAAAAAGACCGGTATCTTGCCGACATAGGACGGGTTGCCACAACCATCGTGCATGACCTGAAGAATCCGCTCATTACAATCATGGGATTTGCCAGGCGCATAAAGGAGGGAAAGGGAAACACCGGTGAGGCGGCACAGGCCATAATCGAATCGGCCGGGAATATGCAGAGGATGGTCTTCGATGTTCTGGATTTTTCCAAGCCTATCCGGCTGACCCGCGGGGAAGAAGATATTGGCGAGATCATCAACCGGGCATGTGATTCGTGCAGGACAAGGGCCGAAGGTGAAAAGTTGGCACTGTCAGTCGACCTGCCGGACAAACCGTTAAAACTCCCGATCGACGGATTTCATATGGAAAGGGCCATTGTAAATCTTATAAATAATGCCATTGACGCCTCCCGGGAAGGCGGGGAGGTGAAAATCAGCGCCGTCCATGATAAGAATGCGCTGATAATCAGGATTAAAGATAACGGCACGGGAATGGACAGGGAAACCCTTGAAAAGATATTCATCCCGTTTTACACGACCAAAAGGGTGGGAACGGGTCTCGGGATGTCCATAGTGAAAAAGATCATAGAGGGTCATCAGGGCACGATTCGTATAAACAGCCAGCCGGGAGCCGGAACAGAGGCGGTAATAGAGCTGCCCTGTTGTGAATTAAGCGGTAATAAATGCTGATGTTGCATAAACGGGCAGAGGAGTCCGCCGTAAAACCGCCGGGCTCTCCTGCCCGCGGGCGATGTTTTTATGCCACTGCAAGGTAAACATTAATGGTTGTATAAGATAAATCCGCCCTGAAAAAACGCTGTTCAGAACGGAGGGGAAAGATTATGAAGAGAGATCCGATATGCAACATGGAGGTTGACGAAGGCAAAGGCATCACAACGGAGTACGACGGTGAAGTTCATTATTTCTGTTCCGAAGGATGCAGGGATAAATTCCTCAAGGAGAAATCCTCAAAGGTTCCGCGCACATCTTACGACCTCATAATCATCGGGGGCGGGCCCGCAGGTCTGACCGCCGCTGTTTACGCGGCAACGCTCAGGATGGAAGCGTTTCTCATAACCATGAACCTCGGGGGGCAGGCCATTGACAGTACAAAGATAGAAAACTACATGGGATTCGACTTTATCAGGGGGCCTGAACTCATAGAAAAATTCCAGTACCAGTTGATACACTCCCACTATATAGATCATCTCATGAGCGAGGTTGAGAAGATCGAACAGGTTGACGGCGGATTCAAGGTCACGACCTCGGAACTCCATGAATATTTCACAAAGACGCTCCTGATCGCCACGGGAATGACAAGGAGAAAACTGAACGTACCCGGCGAAGAGGAGTTCCAGAGAAGGGGCATCTTTTACGGAAACATTCAGGATCTCTCGTTTGTCCAGGAAGGCGATGCCGCAGTGATCGGAGGGGGAAACTCCGCACTGCAGATCGTTGAGAACCTGCATGGGATCGCAAGGAACATATACCTTATCACCGATTCCGGGCTCAGGGCCGACCCTATAGTGATCGAACGGGTTTCGGGGTTCAAAAACCTGCAGAGATACGACGGCTGCAAGGTCGTGGAATTCAGCGGGGGGAATACGCTCACAGGGATAACAGTGAGAAAAAAGGCGGAAGAGGAAACGGTCAGCCTGCCGGTCAAGGGTGTATTCATAGCAATAGGACTGCAGCCGAATTCATCGCTGGTTTCATCGATAGTCGAACTGAATCAGCGGGGAGAGATTATTATAAACCCTGACTGCTCGACTTCCTGTCCGGGGATATTCGCCGCGGGAGACATTACAAACGCCTTCGGCAAGAGGATAATCATAGCATCCGGCGAAGGAGCAAAGGCGGCTCTGGCGGCAAGGCAGTACATACTGAATCTCGGCAAAAAGGCCGCGGTTAAAGTGTAGACCTTGATGTTGCATGAGCAGGCAGGTGATGTTTTTATGCAACTGTATGGAAAATATTTCCTTGTTGCCGGGGGGAATCAATCCGTTTTTTTAATTTGACATGGCATAGGGGGGCATGGTATAAGAAATCAGGAACGCCGGAAGACAAGGAAAATACGGGAAAGGAGGTGATATCATGGCACAGGATCCTGTCTGCAAGATGGAAGTTGAAGAAGGCAAGGCCGGGGCGACAAGTGTTTACCAGGGCGAGACATACTATTTCTGCTCGGCCAACTGCAAGGACAATTTTGAAAAAGAGCCTGAAAAGTATGCCGGCAAGTCAGGCGGACACGAACACGGACACCATCACCATTAGTAAACCTTAATGTTGCACAAGCCGGCAGGAAAGCCCGCGGGCGATGTTTTTATGCCACTGTAAGGTTAACCTTAATGCTGCAGAAACCGGCAGGAAAGCCTGCCGGCGATATTTCATGCACCTGCAAGGAAAAAATCTTCATGCGGAATAAATGCCGGCACCCTTACAAGGGGTGCCGGCATTTATGTCTTGCTGGTTGCTTCTTAGCGCCGCCTGCCGCGGCCCTTGCAGAATGTGGCGACTATGGTATGATCGGCCTTTATATTGGTGAATGTATAAGTCGTTACGGGACCGACCGATACGTCGTCCACCAGAACATCCCCGGCCTTGTATCCCGTGGCGGGGTTTATCGTGAATGTCTTGTCCTCGCCGTAGTAGACGGTGACTATGCCCGACGGAGAGATGCCCCCGTTTGCCCCGGCCACAGCCTTGATGGTGAATTTCTGCAGGATGCCCGTACCCGTTATCTTTATGGAAAGGGCCGGCGTGTCCGGGTCATTGCTGTCTATGACGATTGCCGCTTTCATGTCACCCGTCCTTGTCGGCTCGTATCTCGCCTTGATTGTGCACTTCCCGGAGGGCTCTATAGTACGGTTTGAACAGTCTTCACTGACTATTCCGAACTGGTACGGATTCGGGCCCCCGAGGTATACACGGCCGGTTACGAGCTCCGCCGTGCCGTTGTTTGATACTGTGAACGTCCGGCTTGCAGATACACTGCCCACGGTTACATTGCCGAAATCCCACGCAGCAGGCTCAGCCGATATGTCCGGAACCTCTCCCACAGGTGCATCAAGATACGGATAATAATCCACCACTCCCCTTGAGGAATCATCAAACCAGTCGTATATCTTTGACTGTATCTCAGCCTCCACTGCGGTTCCCCACCAGTTGTTCGTGGCATCCACGTCGGGCGTGCCCGCCTCGTTGCTGTTCCACAACTCGTAATCGGCGGTGTTGTTGAATATGTTGTTGTAGTTGAAGAGGGGATTCCCCTGAATAAAGACCGTGTACGTCGGGGCTGCGCCGGCCGGGGCCGGGCCGGCCGCCGTGTTGCCTGTTATCGTGTTGTTCCTGAATTCCTGATTGACATTGTAATAATACACGGCGGAGGCGTTCTCGGCTGAATTGCCTGTTATTGAATTTTCCCTGGCGGTGACCGTACCGCTGCTGACGCCGATACCGCCGCCGTACCTGCCGGATGTATTGTTGCTGATGGTGTTGCCGGAGATAACGGCAGAGGCGTTGTAGGCGATACCGATACCGCCGCCGTTGCCGCCGGATGTGTTGTTGCCGATGGTGTTGCCGGAGATGGTTATGTCGCCGTAGGCGCCGACGGCGTATATCCCTCCTCCCGCGCCTTCGGCGGTGTTGTTATCAATGGTATTGCCGGAGACGGTCGCTGCGGCGCTCTCGAGTATAACCCCACCGCCGCCGGCTATACCGTCATTGCCTATGGAAGGTGTTTCGGTTGCCGTGTTGCCGCTGATTGCATTGTCCGAAACCGTGACGCTGCTGTAATATACGGAAATGCCACCGCCGGAACCTGCCGTGCTGCCGGTAATGGTGTTGCCGCTGATGTCCGCTGTTGCGTTGTTATAGATGTCGGCATGGACATCGATTCCTCCACCCCGGAGACTCGCGCTGTTGCCGCTGATAGTATTGTCCGAGATGGTGAATGTGCCGTTCTTGACGGAGATTCCGCCGCCGCTTCCTCTGGAACGGACGTTGCCGGTGATATTATTGGCCGAGATGACGGCTGTGCCCCCGGAAACATAGATTCCGCCGCCGCCGGAGACAGGTGCTTCGTCATCATAATTATTGCTGATGGTGCTGTTCATAATCTTAAGCGTTCCGCCCAGGTTATAGGCGGTAATGCCGGTTGCCGAGTTATCCCTTATAGTGCAGTGGTTGATGAACGGATGGGCGTTGTCCATGCGTAACGCGCCGTTGTCGGTGACGGTTGCGCCGCCGGCGTATTCAATAACGCAGTATTCAAGGATGGAGCCGCCCGTATAATCGCCGTTTGCATCGTAGGTGGCATCAGCGCTCGTGTCGGTGAAAAAGATGTATCCCCAGTCCCCGGGAGCCGGTGAGGCCTGGTTCGATGTGAAGACGATGTTGTCCGTGTCGGTCCCCGCTGCTATCAGCTCGCCGTCCACCTGGATGCCTGTGTTGCTGTCAAATCTCACAGTCACCCCCGGCTCGATTGTAAGGGTGACGCCGCTGCTTACCAGAACGTTTCCCGTTACGATATAAGGGCTCCCCGCCTGCGTCCATACGGTGTCGGTCGATATAATCCCCGATACATTCGTATCGGCTGATGCCGATACCGGTAATACCACTGCCAGAAAAAAGATAAACAACAATGCTGAATGACTTCTCATCATTTTCATTTCAACACCCCCTTGTCTTGATCCGGCCTCTCAGCCTGAACCTTACAGTGGCATAAAAACACCACTCCCGGACCTCTCCTGCCGATTTATGCAACATTAAGGTGAATTTCAGAGATTTGTTCTTTTTGAAATCAAAAGGCCGGCACCCGGGTTAACAGGGTGCCGGCCTTTATCTCAATGACCACATTAACGGGTGCATCCACAGCGTCGCCGCTGTCTTTCGTCTGAACAAATGCCGTGACATCATATCCGCCTTTCCCGGGAATTTCGGCGCATTCCCCTGTACAGGGAACAGAAATCCGCCGGGGAGAATGTCTCCCCCGCCTTCCCGGTTGTTTCCGGTGTGAACCTGTTGTCGGATTTTTCTGTTGATAAGATAATTTATAATTACCGTTCTTCAGTATGATTTTCAACGCAATTATAATGTTATAAAATTTTATTATCCCTTGTGTTGCATAAGCAGGCAGGAGAGTCCGCCGTAAAACCTCCGCCGCACTTTCCTGCCCGCGGGTGGTGTGTAAGGTTAAGGTATATCAGCAGCCATAGGCCATGCCGTTGCATAAATCTCACAGCGGCATGAAAACGGCGCAAGGCGTGCATCCTCAAAGATTCTTCTCATGGTTGCTGATCGAGAAGCCCCGCAGTTGCGGCAAACCCTTACCTTTATACTGGACCATGACATTGTGCGAGTCACCCATACCCTGCGGCATTATCAGGCCCTTTATCTTTGCAACCTCCCGGAGATAAGCTGGTGAACCGGCATAAAGCTCTGTTATCACCTCGTCGATGCCAGCCGCCGCCAGGTATATTCCCTGGGGACAGTATCCTAAGGTCTTCAGTCCCGACTCCTCCCCCCACTTCTTCAACGATGAAAAATTTACATGCGCCGTTATATCCTGCCGCCCGATATTCTGATAGGGGTTTTCATTAACGCGGTGTTTGTGGTAACAGAGAAGCGTGCCGGCAGTGCGCTCCCCGCTGTAATATTCCCTTGAGGAATACCCGTAGTCGATGGTGAGAAGGAACCCTTCCGTAAGCACCATGCTTATATCCCGGAGCCAGCCCCTTATCCTGAGATTCACCTCGGTCCTGTACCCGGGCTGCAGGCCGGGGGCGAACATCACGACATAATCATTGATATCTTCCCTGCTCACTTTGTACTTTTCCTCTGTGAAAGAGTTGCCGTCAAAAGCCACGTAAACTTCCTTCAGATCATCTTCCTTTTCCACAAGGTGCACGGGAAAGGCGTCGAGCAGCTCGTTAGAGAAAATGCAGCCTGTAATGCCGTTCAACTCGTTCAGTGATTTCACCCATGCTATATCATTATCCCCCAGAAGCTCCTTCTGTTTTTTTTCAAAATGCAGGAAAGGTTCAACAATGATATATCTTAATGATCGCGAAAACTCCGCCTTATTCCGTGCAAGGGAGGGCTCCTTGGGAGGTCTGCCCAAATAATCAAGGATGTCCCTGCACAGGTATCCCGCGCCTGCGCCCATTTCAACAGCCTCGAATTTCCGCGGCTTTCCCATAATCACCCACATTTCCATGAGCTGCCGTCCCGTCATCGCTCCGAATGCGGGATGCAGATGCGGGCTTGTATAAAAATCCCCTTCTCTTCCGATCATGTTTTCAGGTGACGCATAATATCCCAGCCCGGGATGGTAAAGCGCCGTGTCCATGAATTCCTCAAACGTAATCCCGCCTCGTTTCTTTATCTTCTCAATAATGATTTCTTCAAGCGGCCCCGACACCACTGCTCACCTGCCTATTCCATCATCCGCTTTTTCAAGGGCGGCTTTAAGCAGGGCAAGGAGACGCCGGCCTGTCTCCGGCTCCTTGTCAAAGAGATTGTCCCGTTCACCGGGGTCGTCTCTCAGATTAAAAAGCAGGGATTTGCCGTCTTCGAGATAATGTATCAGCTTGTAGTCGCCGTCCCATACTGCGAGAGTACCTCTGGTTATCCGTTCACCACGGCTGGGGTTTTTCTGCAGGGCCATGGAAAAAGCGGGCTTCGGAGGAAGCCTCTGTCCCAGCATAAGCGGAACCAATGAGCGGCCCTCCATCCATGAAGGCACCGGTATATTCACCAGGTCGAGTACGGTTGCGGGGATGTCCACCTGCTCTGTGAGCTCGCCGACAATACGTCCTTCGCCACGGCCCGGCGCCCTGATTATAAGGGGAATATGAGTCAGCGATTCAAAAAGATAAGGGCCGTTGTGTCCCATGAAATTATGGTCAAAGCTTTCACCGTGGTCCGAAGAGAAAACAACCACTGTATTTTCCAGCAATCCCCTTTGGTTCAACCGATCCATAAAATGCTCGAACTGTTTATCGGCATAAGTTATAAACTCATCATAGCGCGCCCTTAAAATGTCCACCATCGGCTGTTGGGCATCTGCATACTCCTTCGGCCCTCCACCGCGGAATCGGTACTGGCTGTCAAACCCTCTCAGAAGAGGCGAAGAGTCATACATGCCCATATACGGCCCGGGAGGCAGGTACGGAGCATGGGGTGGGACAAGATGGATCCATGCAAAAAAGGGAGCATGATCAGGCTTAACGGCTTTCAGAAACCTGTTAAAAACAATTTCGGGCGGATTCTGTGTCACGGAGAAATCCCGTGAAAGAATATCCCTTACCTTGCTGAAAATAAAATCCCCCCTGAATATCCAGTCATACAACTTGATTTTGCCGTAAAACAGGCGGTAAAGCAAGGCATCAATATACCTGAATCCGTACGGCCGCGTTAATTTAACAGCGGGCTCCGCAATATCATAGCTCTCCGAAATTCCCAGCAATTTAACATTAGCAGAGTCGTTTGAAATAAAGGCCATATTATAATAGCCGTAATTTTTCAGTATCAGGGCTATATTCTCAATATTGCTCTTTAACGGTGTGGAAGCGGTTTCCACCTGGAACGTACGGTGTGTCCATACCCTCTTGCCGGTCATGAGGCTGGCAGTGGTGGGAGTTGTGATATTACTTCCTGCGTATGTCCTTGTAAATACCGTTGCCGTCTTTGCCCATCTGCTTATAAAAGGGGTTGTAGGCCTGTCATATCCGTACACGGACATATCCCTTGCTGACAGGGCGTCAAAAGTTACCAAAATAATATTCGGGCGGTCATTGTCAACCTCAACCGCGGGAATTTGTGAAACTTTCCGGGCGGGGATGTCTTTTCCCTGTTTCAACCATGTGTGATAAACGACCAGAGGCACAGACAGAACAAGCCAGATGCCGAACAGCCAGACCAGCGGTGTAATTCTTTCCTGAATGACCCCGGACCAGTGACCGGGCCTTTCGGAAACAGGAAAAGTGCGGAATTTCCATGTTGTAAATATTGATATCAAAGCCGCACACGAGAGTACCAGCGCCTTCAGTATGACGGATGTCGGAGCATCATGCCAGACAAGCCGTTTAACCAGGAGGGCGGCCGCCGCCAGTATTAAAAAAAAGCCTGTAAACAACAACCAGTGCCCCGCACTCAGTTTCCATCCGGCACGCATGCCGAGCCACTGCAGCGCCCTGCCCGGCAGCCACAACATCACGGCTGCGAAAAAAGCAACGATACTCCAGAGAACGGTTATCAGGGCAAGACTCGGCAGAAATTCTGAAAACGATGCATAAAAACTGAATCCGTCCCACCGGTAGAATGCATCTCCGGTAAGGTAGAGAAAAAACACCGCAAAGATTGGACGGAATATTCCCCGGAATGATATATTGCTGTTTTTTGCCGGGCGCTCTTCAGTTTTCATTGATGATTCTCTCATTTGCCTTTTTAAGATTGTCTTTGATCAGGGCAAGGAGACGCCGGGCTGTTTCGGGCTCTTTATCGAAGAGATTATTCAGCTCATCAGGGTCGTCTTTCAGATTAAAGAGCAGTGATCTGTTTTCGTCAAGATAGTGTATCAGCTTGTAATCTCCCTCCCATACTGCGATTGTTCCTCTGGTTATGAGATGCCCGAGACTCGGGTTCCGGTCAAGAACCATGGAGAATACGGGCTTTGCCGGAAGGCTTTTGCCCTGCATGAGCGGAACCAGAGAGCGGCCTTCCATCCATGAAGGAATCTGTATGTCAGCTAACTCCAGGATTGTGGGAGTGATATCTATCTGCTCCACCAGGTCATCAATAATCTGTCCCTTGCTTTGACCCGCATTTCTTATAATAAGTGGTATATGCGTCACCTGTTCATAAAGATGAGACTGCCCGTGACCAAGGTAGGCGTGCTCAAAACTTTCTCCGTGGTCTGCCGATAAAATAATCACCGTATTTTTCAGTTTATCCCTTCTTGTCAATTCCATGATAAAGTCTTCAAACTGTCTGTCACTATACCTTATAAACTCGTCATATCTGGCTCTCATCACATCGATTGTCGGCTGCACATCACTGGGAAACTGCCGGTATTCGCCCGTAGAATATTTAAATGACGCCATTCTTTCCTTCTCCTGCGTTTTATAAGATCTAAGCCTCGGCGACGAATCAAACATACCCATATAAGGCTCGGGCGGCAAATACGGATGGTGGGGAGGATATACGTGAAGCCATGCAAAAAAAGGCGACGCTGAATTGTTGTCGATTGCTTCCAGAAACCTGCTATACAACTTGTGAGGAGGCGCTGTCGTCTTCGTAATATTACGGGAAATTATATTTAATAATCTGTCCAGAATGAAGTCTCTTTGCAGAATCCAGTCATAAAGCTTGATCTTATTGGCAAACAGGCGGTATAGCAACACATCAACTACTCCAAACCGCCAGCCGAACAGAGAAGATGATGTACTGAATTCAGTTGCAAGAGGGGCAATATCAAAACTGCCGGCAACGCCCAGTGTTTTAACGGACGCTACGGGATTTACTACAAATGCCATGGTATAATAACCATTTTTCTTCAAAAGCAGCGGCAGATTTTCAATATCGCTTTTGACAGGTTTATTGGAAGAGACACTCACGTGATATGTCTGGTGGGTCCATATCCTTTTGCCGGTCATCAGGCTTGCCGCCGTTGGTGTGGTAATATTGCCCTCAGCTTGTGCCCTTGTAAATACCGATGCTGTCCTTGCCCATCTGCTTATAAACGGAGTGGTCTCTCTCTCGTAACCATAGATGGACATATCCCGTGCTGTCAGCGTGTCAAAGGTAAGCAAAATAATATTGGGAAGATTCTTTTCACTTGCGACGGGTTGGGATGTAGGTTGCAGTACAGAATCACCTGCATGTTTTATCCATGTGGAATAATACACAAGAAAAACAGACAGTGCAATCCATATGCCGAACAACCATACCAGAGGATCGATTCGTTCCTGCAGAAGACTTAGCCATCGGCTGGATTTGTTACGGAAAAGCCATGAGATAAATACCGCTGTCATGATTACGCACAGAAGTATAGCTGTCTTTAACAGGGGGGAGGTCTGTGCATAAGGCCAGATACTCCGCTTTACATATAGTGCCGTCACGGCCGACAGGAAAAAAGCAGCCATAAAGAAGAGTAATTGCTCCTCACCGACCCTCCATCGCAAACGCCGGCAAAACCATTCCATCCCCCTAACAGACAGCCATATGAGTGCAGACGCAAAGGCCGCAACAATATTCCAGAGAATCGTTACCAGAGCGACACTTGGCAGGAATTCGGAGAAGGTTGCATAATATCTGAACCCATCCCAGCGGTAGAATGCATCTCCTATAAGATAAAGGGAAAACAGCACAAAGACCACACGAAATATCCGCCAGTAGGATGTGTTATCTGAAACCACTTGATTTCCCCTAATCATTTGTGTGCTGAAAAAGTTTCATTGCACGTTTAAAAATGATCGGCATTCCACCACATTCATGACGAAAACGATCGGGGTGCATCGCAAATGAAGCAGCAATCTGGAAGAATCCTCATATACCCTTGTATAATATTGTAAAGATATTTGATATGTCAACAAAGGATAAAACCATTCAATAAATCATAATGCACTTCCTGTTCAACCGGCAAGAAAAGCTACCCAGGCTTCCCGGACCCCGGACCAAGGATATGAAGGAGGACCTATCATGCAGTCCCCGTCGAGCACCAGAGAAATCATATTTTATCTCAGAGGATTTGCTATCGGGAGCGTAGTAATAAATCACTATATTACAACTTACATTTCTGAATCATTCAGCGGATATGCAAACGGGATAATCGCAGTATTTTTTGTTTTAAGCGGCTATGGCATATTCTGTTCACTGTCTAAGTCCGACAGGCTGGATACAGAAACTCTATTGAAATATCTTTACAGAAGATTCATGCGTATTTATCCGCTTTACTGGCTCTCACTAATAGTCATCACTCTCACCACCAGGAACTCGTACGGGCTTAAAACCATTCTGGCTATACCATTTTTCCAGGCCCCGGGCATATACTGGTTTATAAGTTCACTCGTGCAGTGTTATCTGATCGCCCCCCTGCTGTTTATTTTTATCAGAAAACACGGATACAAGAAATACATTGCCACTGTGCTTACTGTTATGCTCCTTGTATATTTGCTGTATCAGTTTGCAGCCTTACCATACAACCGCGATTTTTTTGTTTACAGGTATCTGTTTCTGTCTCATATATTTCTCTTTGCATCAGGAATGGCTATCCCCCCCATTATCGCAGATCATCACTCCAAGCTGAGCAATAATATTCTTGCTTCGCTATCATTTATATTTTTTCTTGTGTTAGTGTACTGGACACGTGAAGCAGACACCTTTTTTACTAATTCGGCAATCTATATTGCTCCATTATTTGTAACAGGTACAGTGTTTTTTTGTCTTTGTGTTATTTCAACAGTTCCTCTTCTGATTTTCAGGAAACCCGTTGTTCTAATAGGTGCTTATTCGTACTCATTATTTCTGTTTCATACTGTTTTTTTTATTATACTGTCACGGTATGAAATCATAAAAGGCGCGGACTTACAAAGTATAACTTTAACACTGTTGTTATTTCCGCTATTTTTGTCTGGCTGTATGATACTGGAGAAGTCGACCTCGTACCTGAACAATATATTGATAGCAGGCAGACGAGCCTGTGAAAGGTTCTATATGCGATACCTCTGACAAGAAAAAAACAAGCCTCATCATTAATGGTTCAGCCCCTTGTCGACTATCACCTTAACGACCCTTTTGCATTGTTCCGGGGTCCCGACCGTCATCCTGACATACCCGTTCAATAACGGCATATGACTCCGGTTTCTCACGAATATGCCTTCCCGCGCCAGTTGAGATACAAAATGTTCAGGGTCTCTGTATCTGATTAATATGAAATTGCCGTATTGCGCGGAGACGTGAAACTTCATGTCTCTCAACGCCACGACCAGATACCCCTTCCCTTTTTCAACCTCACGTACATACCGCTTCATGTAGTCGATATCTTCAAGTGCGGCTACAGCCGCCACCTGGCCCAGGGATGTAACGGTCTTGAGGTTCTTTACACGGCAGAAGTTCCTGATGTTCGCCGCGTCGCTGACAAGGTAGCCGACCCTCATGCTGGCAATCCCGAATGCCTTTGAAAATGTCCTGGCAACAACAAGGTTGTGATACTTTTTTATAAGGTCGACCACGGTGACGCCGCCGAACTCATAGTATGCCTCGTCCACTATTGTCATTACTTCAGGGTATCCCTCCAGCAGTCTCAATATCTGTTCCCTTGAGAGCAGGGTGCCGAGCGGATTATTCGGGTTGACAAGATATATCAGCCTCGTCTTCTTTCCGATCAGGCCTTCAACTTTCGCGATATCCAGCGAGAAATCATTCTTGTTGTACTCGCAGGTTACAATGCGCCCCCCGCAGACATTCATGGCGATTCTCAGGTTGTCGTATGTGGGAACGGGGACTATTATCTCGTCATCATGGTTGATGAAAGTTTTGACGATGGTCTCCAGGGCCTCGTCGGAGCCGTGGGTGGGCAAAATCTCCCCGGTGTCGGCGCCGGTATATTCCGACAGCATCTCCGTCAGCCTGAAACACTCGGGATCGGGATACCAGTTGAGCTTTTCACCTTTTATGAAATGCAGCAACGCCTCTGTTACCTTGGGTGACGGCGGGATGGTCGTCTCATTGAAATCAAGCTTGAGGATATCATTTGAGCCGAGCTTTTCGATCTGCCGGTAGACGGAGCTTACCTTGTACGGTTGCAGTCCTTCACAATGTTTGGCTATTTTTATCATGACCCGACCAATCGCCCCGGCTGAATTTCACGCCGGCCGGCGTGTATGTTTTCCTCACAACGGCCGCGAAACATCGCCGCGCGTGGCAAGCAGCCTCATGAACTGCGGTTTCACTATTGATTGAACCTGAAATCGAGCGTTGATATGCTGTGATGCCTTTTGCCGCGGTACAAAGGGATATCATCCACGGTTTCTATCTCAAATCTCATATCTTCGCCCAGGTACTTCCTGAATTCATCTATCGCCCCCCGCATCTCCTCTTCCGTATAATTCCTGTTCTTTACAATATAAATCTTCGCCTCTCCGAACTTGTCCTGCCTTATCTGGAACTTGTCTATCCCCTTCATGTCCTTGACGAAATGCGGGAAAAACGTGCCCACGAGATACCTGCCGTTGGTTCCCTGTATAATCGCCTGTATCCTTCCTTCAACATTCTGAATCATCGGCAGCCCCCTGCCGCATGAACATGACCTGCCTGTGAATCTTGCGGTATCTCCCACGCGGTACCTTATAAACGGCGTCGCCAGATTGTTCAAATCCGTAATAACCACTTCGCCGACCTCGCCCTCCTCGACAGGCCGGCCGTCTTTTAATATCTCCACTATAAGGTTCTCGGCATTCACATGAAGGCCTTCGTGTTTTTCGCATTCATTGGCTATTCCGCTGAACTCGCGGCATCCGTATTTGTCAAAGACGTCACATGAGAAATGCTTCATCATAAGCTCTCTGGACTTCGGTGTGAGAGTCTGTGAGCTGGAGATTATGGCGTTCACCCTCAAGTATATATCGTGTTTCTTCATGTATTCCGCCAGGCAGTTGAATATCTCCGCATACCCGTCCATTACGTACGGCTTTTTCTCCTCAATTTCCTGCAGGATGGCGGGTATGGATTCATCATCAAGCGTGTAAAGCGACATGAATATCCTGTTGAAAAGGAAGGCGTCCCTCTTCTCGATCTCGGGATACTTGTATCCGTCCCCGGCCGTTGCAAACCAGCACCTCATCTCCCTGTCCCCCCATTTCCAGCCTGTCCATTCCATAAGCCTGAGAAAGGCGGCAAGGCGGTAATCGAGCTGTTTCTTGTCACAGTTGAATTCAAGGGGCTCGGCCGTGCTCCCGCCCGTATGGACATGAAGCATGGTATCCGGGTCAAACTCCATATGAGATGTAAGGTCGTTGTTCTTTATGTCATCCTTGCTCAAAAGGGGAAATTTCTTCAGGTCGTCAACAGTTTTAATGTCGGCCGGGGATACGCCGGCTTCATCGAAACGCTTCCTGTAAAAGGCGACATTGCCGTATGCGTAGTCTATTATCTTTTTTAATTTTTCCGCCTGGAGTTTCAGGATTTCCTCTCTTTTGAGCCATTGTGTCCGCCTGAGTTCCTCCCAGTAATCCATACTCTCTTTACCGATAACATAGTGATGCAGAGGGAAAAGCTCTTTATACATCTCAAGAGGGAAAGGCACCCCCATTTTATCCACCCAGGTAATATTGTCGCCGTAATATGAAGCCTTCATCCGTCTGAATATCTCTTCATCCCTCTTCTTCATCTCTTCATGTGTCATACCGAGGACACCTTCTTTTATCATCGTTATCCCTCCCTTTTACAGCGCGGCAATATCCTGTACTCCAGAATCGCCTTGGGAATATCCAGCAATACCTTGCCTATTGAAACCAGCGGTATTTTTATGAACGATTCACCGGCATGACGGCTATAGAATATCACCGGCACCTCTTCAACCCGGTAGCCCCTCGTACAGGCCGAGATTACTATGAATGTCTGGAAGTAAAAATAGTTCATCCTGTGTTTTATAATCTCGGCGAATATGTTCCTTTTGGTTATAAAAAAACCCGACTTCGGATCATGGAGATTAACGGCAAAGCATTTCCGGAGCAATTTTGCAAGCCCGATACTTGCAAAAATACGGAAGAAATCGTAGGTTTCGGATCCCCTCCGCCATCCCTGGACCATGTCGATTTCCGGATCGCTCATCAGTTTGCTGCGCAGTTTTATTATATCCTCAGGCGCATACTGGAGATCGGCATCGGTGATGACAACATATTCGCCCGCTGCTGCATCCAGGCCCGTTTGCCATGCAGCGGGTATACCGCGGTTTACTTCATGGGTGCATCCGGTTACGTTTTCAAATCGTTGCCTGACGGTGTCAATCTTATCCTGTGTGCCGTCGGTGCTTCCGTCATTTACCAGAATTATCTCTCCCATTATCCTGGAGTTCCGAAATACCGCCAGGATTCTCTCAACCAGTATATCAATGTTACCTTCCTCATTATAACAGGGAATAATAACACTCAATTCCATATTGTTACCTGAATATCACATGAGAACACCTCCCGACGCCGTTTCTGAAAACAGGGAAAATCAGGAAGATTAACGGTCATGAACATCTTTTTGCAATATGAAGAATTCGGCATCTGGTGAATCCGGAGTTGAACGAAATCCTTCTGTAAAACAGTCAAGCTCTCAGCGAAGTTGCTTCCCAAGGATAATTTAAACTATAACACAAAAAATCCGAACAATTCAATTTTTACCGGCCTCTCCGGCAATAATCCGGTTGAAAATTCAGGAATATGTCTGATATACTTTGTTGGTACGGCCCGTCAAAAGATATAAAACAGATTATGCCTTGCGCAAGAGGCGATATTTCCATGCAAGTGCGAGGTACAGACCAGCCGCTGTGTCAACCTGCAGGTTTTCAATACCCGGTGCCGGCAAGTAAGAGTTATTTTGTAACCACCCGGGTTGTCAGGTTCACGGTTCGGGGTTTATTGCCTTATGTTTTTTAAGATATATGACAAGTCCGATCAATACGGGTCGCGGCACCATGATATTTTCAGCACGTTTGATTTTCATTGTTTTACAACCGTGAACCCTGAACCCGGAACTTTGAACCCGGGCGGTTACGTTATTTTCAAGGCATGAAAAAACAGACTGTTTTCCTTGCGGCCCTCCTGATATATTCACTCGCAACCATCTTTACCTATCAGTATGAACGTTTGCTCGGTGATACGATTCTGCTCCTGGATATCGCCGAAAAGTACGTGAGGGGCGATTTCCGGGACGCGGTCAACGGTATGTGGGGGCCTCTTTTTTCGTGGCTGTTGGTACCGTTTTTATATTTCGGCTCCTCTCACGTGTTTGCGGTCAACGCCCTGCATGTAATCATAGGATGCCTGATTATAGCCGGTGTAAGGAGACTGTCCTTCAGATTCGAGATGAGCGACGGCATCAGGAACATCATATTGCTGTGCATGGTTCCGATTCTCCTGTATGCGTCGTTAATCGCACCGCATGATTTCGTACTCTTGTGTATAATTATTTATTATCTGAGCATAGTGTTCAGGGAAGACTACCCGGACAGGGTGCATAACGGCATAATGAGCGGAGCCCTGGGTTCGCTTGCATATTTCGCCAAGCCGTTCGGCTTTCCGTTTTTCATATCCCACTTCGTGATGATAAACACACTCCATTACTTCAAGGCCGGGACAACACCCCTCAAAAGGAAAGTCCTGAGGAATCTGTTCGCCGGGATGGCGCTGTTTGCCGTTATAAGCAGTTTCTGGATTATCCTGTTAAGCGCCAAGTACAACTATCTCACATTCAGTACGGCCGGGCGGCATAATTTCGCCATACTGGGTCCTGAAGCAAAGGGAGAGGGCAAGGAAAAGGGCCTGCCCATCTTTACCGAAGGTTTTTTTGAGCCGCCCAATAAAACGGCCAGTGTTGTATGGGAAGACGCCACCTATCTGAACGTAAAATCATGGAGCCCGCTGGAATCATGGAGCTACTTTAAATATTTCATATCAAGGATCATCTTCAAGAATCTCTCCCAGCTTATCAAGATACTGGGGTCTTTCTCTCAACTGGCGGTCGCCATTATCCTCATGGCTGTCCTGTTGTGCGTCGGGCCCGCCGGGGAATTGTTAACCCGCAAGAGCGTGCTGGTCTTTCCGCTGGCAACCATGGCGCTATACGCCGGCGGATACGGTGTGATGCATTATGAGCCGCGGTACTTATGGATTGTCAATATCCTGCTGCTCCTGATGGGGGGGCATCTGATGAATATACTGTTCCGGTATGAATTCTTCAACAACACGAGAAAAAACATATTAATACTCTTCTTCGCCCTCTCATTTCTCGTGGTGCCGGTAAGGTATGTGATTCAGAGGGGTGATTCCGGGGAGAGAATCCATAACCTGGCCTCGCTGCTGAAAAACAGGTACAACATACAGGGGAAAATCGCCTCCAACAGGGAGTATGTTTCCACTAACCAGGCTTGGTATAACAGCTACTGGCTGACATATTTTCTGAAAACCAGATACTACGGTCAGGCCAAGGAAAATATCAGCGACAATGAGCTGGAGGGCGAGCTGAAAAAATTCGGCATTGATTACTATCTTGTGTGGGGCAATCATCCCGACATACCGGATTTCCTGTCAAACTACAAAGAAGTGACCGGCGGCGGCATCCCGGGCCTGAAGATTTACTCCCTGAAGGAAGCCGGCAGGGACAACCGCTGAACCCGGGTTCCGCCAGGCTCTCATATCCTGTTTATGGCCGCATAACACCTTACAGTGGCATAGAAACACCGCCTCCGGGCAGGACGGTCCGGAGGTTTTACGGCGGACTCCCCTGCCCGCTTATGCGGCATTAAAGTCAACCGCCGGGCCGCCATGCGGGCTGTAAAGGGTCTGTGCTATTTTGAGAAAGACAAAGGGTTCTTTCTTAATGATGTATTTTTGAGTTCCCTTGCCTCTGATTCCATGACTGCGGTTTCCGTGTATATGCCGGCTGCCCGAAGCTCTTTCAGGCCCCTGCCGCGCACCCGTGGATTCGTACTCATCCTGCCCCTTGAGGCAAGCTCCAGCGCCTTCTGCATGAAAACCGTGTCGGACATGTCTTTCCTTCCAGCAGATGATATATTTGGCATTTTAAGAAAAAACATGGAAAGGTGTCTCTTTGCCGCCGGTATTTCATGCCGCTGTAAGGTCAATACTTCCCCGGCACGGTTACCGGACGGGCCATTTTATAATTGACATCCGGAATATTTTGTGAAAAAATAAAGCACCGGACTTTCACATACAAATAAAAAAATCCCTGATTGTTAAACGGAGCGTCGTGTCGCATTTGCGTCGCAACCCATATTCCTGCCTGTGGTTCCGGAGAAACATGCGGGCAGAAACGACAAAACATGGATTGGTTCGTATAATCCCCCTGTCCCTCTCAGGTTAAGAAGGGAGGGATGGTTTCCCCCATCGGGTTAACGGGGGATTAAGGGGTTACTTTTAATACAACCGCATGACTGGGGGTGATAAAAAAAGACATCGGGAGACAAAAGACATAAATTAAGACGAAATGTATAACGGGACAGAAAGTTTTCCTGTAAGCAGAAGCAATTAATAATCAAGTATAATTTTCAAAGGGGGACATCATGAAGTTTCTGAAAGTTTTGTTTTTAATTGCAGGGTTATCGTTTTTCACCATCGCCTGCGGCAGCAGCGGGGGCGGCGGAGGCGGTGACGGCAGCGGAGACAGCACCGGCGGCATTTCGTATACGGGGATTACAACACAGGCCGTTATAACCAAGAGTAACTCTCAGGAAATAGTTGCAGGAGCATATACCGGAGGCAATACAGGCTCCGCAATCATACCGGGGGCGGACGTTCAGGCCGAAGAGGGGGACCGGATAACACAATCCCGCATACTGATAATCTACCGGGCATTGGAAAACGCTGCCGGTAAGATTGATGCCACCTCTGTCGGGCCTGTATCAGGCAGCATTCAAAAAGAGGAAGGACAAGACGACGGCGAGTGCGGAGGCAATCTTAAATACACTATCAGCATCGACGATGAAACCGGTGACTTCAACGGCATAATGAATTTCAATAATTACTGCTCGGATAATGTGACTATCTCCGGCCCCGCAAGGTTTTCCGGCAGGATTGATCCTGCAAGTGAGGAAATCCGCTTCCTGCAGTTAAACTTCTCCTTCGACAATCTCAACATCATGTGCTCCTGTAACGGCGGTGAGTCCGTCACCCTCAAAGGCGAGATATCCGTTGATTTCAATGTGCCCAGGGTAATCATGAATATGCTGCTTAAGGACAACATTGCGGATAAGGTATACAAGTTTGAAAATTACGTCATAACCATTACCGAAGATACCAAGGGGCGGTATGCGGACATTGAGGTAACGGGCAGGTATTATGACCCGGATTACGGATACGTGGACATTTCAACCCCTGTTCCCTTACGGATTTACAGCGGAGATGATCGGCCTTCCTCAGGCGAAGTGGTCTGTACAGGCGCATCGGGCACAAAGGCCGGGTTAAGTGTGATCTCCAACATCGAATATGAAATACATGTCGACACCGACGGTGACGGCACATATGATGAAACTTTGGGACCATTCAAATGGACTGATCTGTAGCCGCCGGAGTATATACCCAGCCTTGTAATTCAGAAAAGGCCCGGTCCGCCGGGCCTTTTTT
>JALSHG010000015.1 GCA_026982355.1 Thermodesulfovibrio sp. | reverse complement strand
AAGCATTAAATGCAGCGTTACATGGGTACATATAAAATTGCATATTTTTCAGTTTTATGAGTGATTTTAAAAGGTTAGTGGAAAATTCAGGTCAAAATTAGGGGGAACTTCGGCTTAATAAGATCAAGGGGTTGGTTCCTCATCCCGCCCGTTTTTTCGCCTGTGACTGTCGAACCCGGGATAAACAGTTTACGGGACAAACTGAAAATTAAAGCAGCAGAGGTGCGTCTGAAATCCGTGATTTCAGACGAATTCAACCTTGCAAAATATTGTTTCAGGTTTTCATCCGCACAATCGATATAAACAGCCGGAAAACCGGTGTCGGAAATAGATGAACAGCTTGAAAATAACGGCTGAAAATGGCTATGATGACGGGCTAAACAGCTCGTTATAAAACCTCGCTTGTTTTAAGACTAATGGATACCAGACAGGGCCATTCATGTCAATGGTAAAACAGACCTTTCATGTACCACACTCAAATGGGAGACCTTGTCCGAACAGGGTATCTCGACCATACACCAGTCGCCAGCAGTCTCTGATTGCACTGCCGGTTTTTTCCAGCGCAGAACCGGGACGGTACATCCGCCCACCAATACATACCGGAACCACGAGGACCCGTCTGTAGAGCCCTCGGGGGGCCGCCCGGCTGGAAGCCCTCCGGGCGGTCTGCCCGCCTGCCGGGGAAGCCTTATCCGCGATACATTCAGGGAATACTCAGATATCCAGGCGCATCTTTTCCGCCAGACCGAGCGCGAACGGGTGACCGGGCTCTATCTGGAGCAATGCCTTTATCCTCCCGGCCGCCGCCTCTTTTTTGCCTTCGCCGAAGAGTCCCGCTGCCTCTACATACAATGCATCGACTTTGCTTTTCTTATATGCGTTGAAGTTCTCCCTGAGCGCGAATGTATCCGCGGATGACTCCTCTTCTTTCATCATCATCACGAGCGGTATTCCGCCGCCCATGTCATCAAGCGGCGTGAGCATCCATTCGTCCTGGAATTTCATGAATTCGCCCATGGTTTCCTGCATGTCCTCATGCTCCCTGCCGGCCGTTTTCCGCTCAAAATCCGAAAACATCCTCTTCATAAGATCGATCTGCAGGGGGGCCCTCGGGATGTCCACGGGCCTGAGCCCGTCAAGGGACTCGTGGTATGACTCGTTCCACCTCTTTGTCTCGATATCGAGCTTCCTCTGCAGGTCGGCAAGTTCGGCCCTTCCCCGCATCGTTTCGTGAAATTCAGCATACTCCCCTGTCTTCCTGCCGAAGAACTCCACATGGTTCTGATCCTGCCCGATCATGACGGTTTCCCCCTCGTCAAGCAGCCTCAGCCCCGTCTTTATTTCTTCATACCACGGTGAATCCTGCAGCTTTTCGGCCGCGGCATTCAGCACGTCCCGCGGAATACCCTTTTCTCCCCCTTCATGCAGCAGGCGGATAAAGACAGGCACCGCCCTCCTGTCGCCGAGCGCGATAAGCCAGTCTGCTACGTCTCCGTAAAAATCGGTTGCAGTCTCTTCGTCGTCCCCGGCGAGGGGGCTGTCGTACCAGAACTCCATATCATCCAGCTCCCTCCTGAGGTAGCTGAAGACCCTGCGCTCGGGGATGGACATCAGGAATTCGTATATAATCCACCTGTCGAAAAAATCCGCCTCCCTGTTGTCAAGCGTGTTGAAAATATGCACGGACAGAAGCGGAAACATTTCAACAAGATATGTCCCCATCTCCGTGCCTTCACCTTCGCCGCCGGCGGGCCCGAACTCAAGGAGAACGTCAAACAGCAGTTTTGCCGTCCTGTGGCATTTTATGCCGGCGGCGGCCTTCAGCAGGTTGCAGAGGTGTTCATGCTCAATGTCGCCGCGAAATATCGCGTATCCTATTTCCCCTATCGCCCTTTCCCCGTAATTCCTTATCCTGCCGATAATATCCGCGGAAGGCTCTGTCATCACCTTTTCCACGAGTTCACGCAGTTCCCCGGCGTCCTTTCTGTCCGCCTCCGTACGGAGGCGTTTATGTACCTTCCCGATAACATCCCTGTGGTAAAGCTCGAAGACCACGCCTATGAAGCCCGGATGTATGGAGTTGTCCTCAAGCGCCAGCCGGGCGGTCATTATCATGTTTTTGTCCCTCCCGGCGGCCTTCCCGTATACCGAGCCGAGGATGCTGAATATTTCATATCTGTCCTTCAGGGTGATGTGCCTTGCCATTCCCCTTGTGATGGCGGATAAAAAGCCCTCGCCGTAAAAAAACTCGGCGGGGTCATTCCCGCCGCCCTTATACATCAGTTCCATAATGTCTTCGATCAGCGGGTCATATAGGTCGATGCCGAAGTCGTATCCCCCGCGGAAATACCCGGCAAGTTTCCCTGTCTTTCCCAGTTTCTCGTAGAATTTCTTCTTCATTCTTTCATCAATCATGATTGTCCTTTCCGAGGCACTTGCAAAAGTCCCCTCTCTGTCACCCTGAATTTTTTCCGGGGTCTCTTAACTTTTTGCCATGTTTTCAGGCTGTTGCAAGAGATTCTTCTTTTATTGTAACTGTTCAGCATATCCTCGGCAGCAGCTCTTCGTCGAGCATCTCCAGAAGCCGCTCGCCGCCTATGGAGGTTTTCAGTCTTACGCCCCTGAACCTGCCCGTGATGTTTCCTATGACGGCTGCATTTGCCCCGAGGGGGTGTCTCTTCAGCATGCCGAGGATCCCGGCCGCGCTTTCGGCCGCCGCAACAACAACCGCCCTGCCTTCACTGGCAAGATAAAGAGGGTCATACCCGAGCATATCAGAGATGAAACGCACATCCTCTCTTACAGGAATCCTCTTTTCAGACACCTCCACACCGAGGCCGGTGGCCCGGGAAAGCTCGGCCAGCACCGTGGCAAGACCCCCGCGCGTCGGGTCCCTCATCCACTTGAGACCCTCTGCGTGGAACAGCGGTACCAGCAGGTCCTTCAGCGATGCGCAGTCGCTCTCGACCCGGGAATCTATCCCGAAGTCATGCCTTGCAAGGGCTATCGCCGTGCCGTGGTCTCCGGCCGTGCCCGTGACGATCACTGCATCACCCGCCGACACGTTGCTCAACGACATGGGCCTGATAAGCTCCCCCATGCCGGTGGTGTTGATGTATACGCCGTCACACCGGTCTTTCTCAACCACCTTGGTGTCGCCTGTTACGACCCTGACCCCTGATTCAGCGGATGCCCGGGCGATGCTCTTCAGAATATCTTCAAGCCGGTCCACCGGGAAGCCTTCCTCCAGGATAACGCCCAGGGAGAGATACGCGGGCACCGCACCGCTTACGAGGAGGTCATTTACCGTCCCGTATACGGAGAGTTTCCCTATGTCCCCACCCGGAAAGAAGAGTGGACGGACCACATAGGAGTCCGTTGTAACGGCCGTCTTCCGGGTCTGAAGCTCGACGGTCGCAGCGTCTTCGAGGGGTTTGAGCTCGTCGCTGCGCAGGTGTTTCAGGAAAATTTCCTCTATCAGCTCCCGCGTGAGCCTGCCCCCGCTGCCGTGTCCGATGGCTATCTTCTTCATGGCGCCCCGGTATTGCCCGGTTTTCCCCTTAACAACCCGATCCATTCCTCCAGTCCCTGCCCCGTGGTTGCGGATGTCGCGAGTATTTTCAGGGAGGGATTTAAAGACAGGGCATCCTTTCTTATCTTGTCCATATCAAAATCAAAGTATTGCGCGAGGTCGATCTTTGACACGACAAGCGCATGTGATGTCCTCACAGCCGCGGGATATTTCAGCGGCTTGTCATGGCCTTCGGGCACAGAAATCAGGACCGCCCTCATGTGCTCGCCGAGGTCGAAAAGCGACGGGCACACGAGGTTGCCCACGTTCTCTATAAAGAGGATGTCGATCGCCCCGCCGTCCGTCCGGCGCTCGAGCATGTGGAGTCCATCGTGTATAAGCGCGGCATCGAGGTGGCATGCGCCGCCGGTTGTAAGCTGTACCGCTGGGACCCCCTTTGCACGTATCCGCTGTGCATCCAGGTCGGTCTCTATATCGCCTTCAAGCACCCCGATGTTCAAATCATCCCCCACGGCCACGATGGTCTTCTCAAGCAGCGAGGTCTTGCCCGAACCCGGAGAGCCGATAAGGTTAACCGCAAATATGCCCTTCTCATCAAAATGCCTCCTGTTGCGTGCAGCAGCCTCCTCATTGGCCTCAAGCAGCCTCCGGTTTATCTCTATGGTCCTGGTTTCCCCGACAACGCTGCATCCGCATGCATCACACATTTAAGCCCTCCCTTGTTCCCCCTTCACCCGGGAGACGGGATAACGGGGTTAACCTTACAGCGGCATAAAAACATCGCCCGTGGGCTGTGGAGTCCGGCGGAAAAGCTTTATCTGCGATACCTTCAGGAAATATTCCGCACGGCATATTGCCGTCTTCGGGAATTTCCCTCTCCGTTAAGTCCTGCAACAGGGACATATTTCCGATATCTCATCGCTTTATAAAGGTTTTACGCCGGACTCCGCAGCCGGCTTATGCAACATTAAGGTTAAATCTCAAGCTCCACGTTTTCTATATGCTGCTCCTCGCCTGATACCACTTTCAAATCACGTGATCCGCACGCCTTACAGGATACGGCGATGCGGCCGCCTGCATCAAAACACCTGCCGCACTCCGCGCACCTGTATCGCAGGGGGATTTCCCTGATCAGGAGTTCAGCTGAAGACAGCATGGGGTGCTCAAGCTTGACGGCGTCAAAGGCGAACCTCAGGGAACCGATCTCTATTCCGGACAGTTGCCCTATCTTCAGTCTTACGCTGAGGACACTCCTTGCATTATTCCGCCTGGCTATCCTCATAAGCTCGTCAATTATTCCCAGAGCAACGGAGACTTCATGCACCGCTGCCTTCCCCGTCCGCTGCTCCCATGGCTTCATTCAGCGACCGCCTGATTTCGTCCGCGAGTCCTTCCTCCACCTTTTCGATGGCAAACCCCACATGGACTATCACATGGTCGCCGACGGCGATTTCCTCTTCAGGCAGGAGGTGGAGGCCGACTTCCCTCCTGACGCCACTGGCTTCCGCTGTTGCCGCTGGATAGTTTATCTCCACAATACGCATGGGCACGCCGAGACACATGCCTGACCCTCCGCCGCCGGCCGGTTTTTTTCAGTATCTATACGACATATATTAAAATGTTTTCTCAAAAAAATCTTTTTCCATCCCTTGCATTAAAGAAAAACCGGTGTATAATCGATAATAACGGATAATGATGATATTCTCAGCCGGAAGATAATCCGGGGATAAATGATATTCAGGGTATTTGAAAAAGAGGAGTTAAAGCAATTATTTGACATACTGTCGGACCACAACAGGGTTGTGGCCCCTGTGGAGGCCGGCAGGGACGGAAGCGGCAGGCCTGTTTACGCGTTTTCGGATGTCCGCGAGTTCAATGACATCAGGCTGAACCATACTGTTACGAAACTGCCTGCAAAGCGTTATTTCCTTCCCTTCAAAGAAGACCTCGCCACCTTCACGATAGAGAACGACAACTGGCACAAGAGCATCGCCTACAACATCGAGCAACCTTTCATACTGTTCGGCCTTCATCCCTGTGACATAAACGCGCTGAACAAGCTCGACAAGGTCCTCCTGCACAGCGTATATCCCATGCCGTACTACGCGGCAAAGAGAAAGAACATGTTCATAATCGGCTTTGACTGCATCCCGCAGCCGTACTGTTTCTGCCGCTCCATGGGGGCGGACACCGCGCTGCACGGCTTCGACATGTTCATCACGGACCTCGGCGCGAGATATTTCGTGGAGATACTCACGGACACCGCGTACAATTTCCTGCGGCATATCAGGACCGAAGAACCGGGGGAGGACGATCACATCCTCTATATGAAGGTGGTGGCGGAGAGGAATGAAAAGTTCACCGCACACGTGGACACCACCGATCTTGCAAAGATCCTGGACATGGAATTCCAGTCGGATGTCTGGAAATACTGGGGGGACAGGTGCCTTGCATGCGGAACCTGCGCAAACGTATGCCCCACGTGCTACTGCTACGGCGTGGAGGAGACGGTGGACATCGACCTTAAAGGAGCGCGCAAGACCAAGATGCTTTACTCATGCAACGTGATGGACTTCGCCGAAGTCGCCGGCGGGCACAATTTCAGGCCCGAGAGGCACACGCGGCTGAAGTACCGCTACTACCACAAACACAGGGGGTTTGTCGAGGCGTTCGAGGAATCGCTCTGCGTGGGATGCGGGCGCTGCGGTGAGTCATGCCTTGCGGACATAACCGTCCCCGAGGTGATAGCCAGTGTCCGGGGCAGCGGGAGGAATGAATGAACCCTGAGCTCAGGTTCACGGATGTCGTCGCACAGGCCAGGCCGCAGAAGCGGAAGGACGATATCAGGAACTTTGAATACTCCTACAGGGCGGAGATAACCAGCATATATCCCCTGACCGACAAGGAGACCCTCTACCGCATCCAGATAGTCGACCCTGATGAACGGAGGCGCTTTTCTTTTGTCCCGGGACAGTTCATCATGCTTGAAATGCCGGGAATAGACGAGGCTCCGTTTTCGATATCTTCCTCCGCGAGCATACGCGGGGAGGTGGAGTTGTGCATAAGAAGCGTGGGCAATCTCACGAACTTCCTGCCGAGGGTCAGGCGCGGCACCCATGTGGGAATCAGGGGGCCCTTCGGGACGGGTTTCCCGATGCAGCAGATGCACGGGCAGAACGTGCTCCTCATTGCGGGGGGGCTCGGCCTTGTGCCCCTGCGCTCGCCGATCGCCTATGTGCTGGAGAACCGCAGCCACTTCAGGGACGTGAACATTGTCTACGGCACAAAGTCGCCGGCGCAGCTCCTCTTCACATACCAGTACGAAATGTGGCGCAAGGACGACATTGACATGGATATCATCGTTGAGAAGGCGGACCAGTCATGGAAGGGTCCCGTGGGCCTTATAACCGACCCCCTGAAGGACATACTGTCGGGCAGGGACACGGAGTTTTATTATAATACGTACGCGATAGTCTGCGGCCCTCCGGTGATGTTCAAGTTTGTCTGCAACATGCTGAATGAGTTCCATATCCCCATGCAGAAGATGTTCGTCTCCCTCGAGAGGCGCATGCACTGCGGAATGGGAAAGTGCTGCCGGTGCAACGTGGGCTCCACATATACGTGTCTTACCGGTCCGGTGTTCGACTACTGGACGGTCATGAATCTCAAGGAGGCGATTTAACCGTATGGCTGAAAGCAGGACAAGGACATATCTCGGGGTTCCGCTGTACCGTCCGAGGGTTGCGTTCTTCGAGTTTTCATCGTGTGAGGGATGCCAGTTGCAGATACTGAACAATGAATCCACGCTGCTTGACTTCCTGTCCCTTGTCGAGGTGGTGAACTTCCGCGAGGCGATGACCGAGCGGTCCGAAGACTATGAGATCGCCTTTGTGGAGGGAAGCATTACGACGGAGGAAGAGATAAAACGGCTGAAGAAGATAAGGAAAAACGCAAAGACGCTTGCAGCCATGGGCTCCTGCGCCTGCTTCGGCGGGGTCAACCAGTTGAAGAACCGCTTCAGGAATCCCGCGAGCGCAAAGAGGGAGGTATACGGCAGCCACCCCGTGGACAGCGGGCCTGTCAGGGCCGTGGAGGATGTCGTCGGGGTTGACCTCAGGATATACGGATGCCCCATAAGCAAGGACGAGGTGGAAAAGATCGTGCTCCATATCGCCATCGGGAAATCCATAGTCGTTCCGAAGTATCCCGTGTGCATGGAGTGCAAGAGGAATGAAAACATATGCCTTTTTGAATTCGGAGAACCGTGCCTCGGCCCGGTCACGAGGGCCGGATGCGATTCGTGGTGTCCCAGCAACCGGGCTGGATGCTGGGGTTGCCGCGGCCCTGCCGAGGATGTGAATCTCCGGCAGATGAGGAAGATAATGGAGGAAAACGGTTTTTCCGAAGAGACGATCATCGACCGGCTGGAGTGTTTCGGCGGGTTTCTCTCCCTGATGAAACCGGAAAGGGGAAGGCACGGATGAAAAAGACCTGCACGGTGAACATCAGGCCCCTTACACGGGTCGAGGGCCACGGCAATATCCGCATAAAGATCAGAAACGGGAAACTGCAGGAGGCGGAGTGGAGCGTTGTCGAGACACCGCGCTTTTTCGAGGCCATCCTGAAAGGCAAGAAGTGGGACAATGCGCCGTGGATAACCGGCAGGATATGCGGTATATGCTCCATAGGCCATACCCTTGCAAGCATCCGCGCCGTGGAAAATGCATTCGGCATCGTGCCCGATGAACAGACGCGGAAACTGCGCCTTCTCCTGAAACACATGGAAACCCTGCAGAGCCATACGCTGCACCTGTGTTTCCTTGTGCTGCCCGATTTCATGAACACGGGCAGTGTATTCCCCCTGATAAAATCCCACGGGGACGTCGTGCTCAGGGCCGCAAAGATAAAGAAACTTGCAAATGATGTGTGCGACTGCGTCGGGGGCCGCCGCCTGCATCCCACAAGGACGGTGGTGGGCGGATTCACCATGCTGCCCGAGAAGAGGCAGCTCCATGAATTCAGCGAGCGACTCAAGGAAATAACAGAAGACCTCATGCTCCTGTCCGGTCTTATCAGGGAATTCAGCCTGCCCGATTTCGAGAGGGAGACCGAATTTGTGTCCCTGAAGGGTGAAAACGATTATCCGTTCATAGGCGGGGACCTGGTGTCGAGCGACGGCGTGCACATGAAGGAACACGATTACAAAAAGATGACGAACGAGTATATGGTGAAACAGTCCACATCCAAGTGGTGCCGGCTTTCCCGCGGGTCTTTTGCGGTGGGCGCGCTGGCCAGGCTGAACAACAACTTCGACTTCCTGCATCCCGCTGCAAGGGAGGTCGCCGAAAGCTTTGACCTTAAACCCGTAACCCATAATCCGTTCATGAACAATATCGCCCAGTTGGTGGAGTGCGTCCATGTGGTCAAGGAGTCGGTCTCGCTGATCGACGAGCTCCTTGATTCGGAATTCGGCGAGCCCCGGCAGGAGGTAAGGCCCAGGAAGGGTGTCGGCGTTGCGGCGGTGGAGGTGCCGCGCGGGATTTTATACCACTGTTACCGGTTCGACGACAAGGGAAACATCACCAAGTGCGACTGCGTGATCCCTACGGGCCAGAACCACGCCAATATCCAGCATGACCTCGAGGCGCTCGCAAGGGAGTATGCCTCAAAGGGCAAGGACGACAGGGAGCTCGAGCTGCTTGCGGCAATGCTTGTAAGGGCGTATGACCCCTGTATCTCCTGTTCCGTGCATTGAAAAAGCCCCGGGCCGGCCTGCCGTTCCCCGGAATGACGCTGCTTGACAAATCCTGTTTCCACAAATTATATTTCCTTGTCAGCGGAAATTCCGTCAAAAGGAGAATCAATGTCAAGTCAACACAAGATCCCCGCGTCATGCTGGAGGGCGATGATCGAAAGCGCCTTTTATGCAAATTCCGTCAGAAAAACCGATATGAAGGAACTCTACAGCCTTGCGGTGAAACAGCCTGAAGTCGTTACCACATCGGAGCCTTTTTTTGCGCCTGAACGTTTCGGGCTTCCCGCGGATGCCAGAATACTGGTGTCAAACGACGGGGGCATTGTGGGCAGGACTGCAAGGGCGAGGCTCCTGGTGAGAGAGCTGAAAGAGGACAGGGACAGGTTCCAGGGCCTCCTGGGAGAAGCGGTTTACGACCTCAACCGCCGCGAGGCGCTGTGGCTTGAGGGTGTTGTAGGCATTCATCCGGATTTCATGATCAGGGCCCACCTGTTGAGCCCTGCAACAGATGCAAAAAACATGCTGGACTGGGGCATTAATTTCAGCCCCTGGATGAAGCCGTGGTCGGAGCTTTATGAGAAATCCCGCCCTATTGATGAGCCGGATATCATGGTGATCGCCGATCCCGATTGGAGGCATCCCGATTTTCCCAACGGTCTTGTCATCATCGACGAGGCCCGGAACTGTATCGCGATCCTGGGCCTGCGATATTTCGGCGAAAGAAAGAAAGGGACGCTGACGCTCGCATGGACCATCGGTGTAAGGCAGAACATGGTCGCCTGCCACGGAGGCATCAAGAAGATCGGCGACAAGCCGCCGGTCGCGGTGTTCGGCCTTTCGGGCTCGGGAAAGTCCACGATCACCAACAGCCACGACCATGAAGGGATGCTGGGAGAGGATGAAAAGGTCACGGTGATCCATGACGACGCATTCCTGATCGACCTGGAGAACAACTTCACCGTGGCGATCGAGCCGAGCCTGTTCGACAAGACGGATGCCGTGAAGTTCGACGACCCTGATATCAAGTACTTCTATTCGGTGCAGAACCTCGGGGTCACCACACTGCCCGACGGGAGGAGAAAACTCGTGGCCTCCGACATCCGCAACCACAACGGGAGGTGCCTTAAGGCAAGGGACATGTTTAATCATGCGGACTCCTGTGAAAGGCCGGGAGCGGTCATATGGCTGCAGAAGGACCCCAGCCTGCCGCCCATATGCAAGGCCGACCGGACGGCCCTTGCCGTGGCAATGGGGGCCTCGCTGAGCACGATGCGGGCGAAGGGAGTTGAAAACGTCAGTGCAAAGGAACTGTCTAAGCTCGTGATAGAACCGTTCGCCAACCCGTTCAGGGTGCATCCGCTCAGAGTCGACTGCCACCAGTTCAAGAAGCTTTTCAAATTAGGCACATGCTGCTATATAATGAATACGCACGCGTTCGGCCTGCCCGGCAAACAGGTGGACATCCCCAAGGAATTGTCGCTGGCCATCGTGACGGAGCTTGTGAGGAGGAACATAAAGTGGAAGCCGTGGAGGGAATTCCCGGGACTGTTTATACCCCGGAACGGCAACGAGCTGTTCGGGAAAAACTTCGACAGAAGGTACAAGCCGAAAAAGGACAGGGAATACCTGGATTTCCTGCGCGACAGGATGCAGGACAGGATCACGTACCTTTCAAACAAGAGGGACATCGAGCACGATATGGAAAGCGCGTTCATCGATCCGCTCGTTGCGGCAAGGACGGTCATAGACAGTATCCTGAATCCCGTTTAGAAACGGACGTTATTCGGTTCAGATTGACTGCATCCCCGTAAAAATACATGGACACATCCATACTCAGAGAAATAGTCATATCAGCGTTTCCCATTCTGATAGCAGTTACGTTTCATGAGGTCTCGCACGGCCTTGTTGCGAACAGGCTCGGGGACCCGACTGCAAAGCTCATGGGCAGGCTCACCCTGAATCCCATTGCGCACATCGACCTTGTGGGGACCATAATCATGCCTGTCCTGCTGCTCGTATTCACCAACGGACAGTTCGTCTTCGGCTATGCCAAGCCCGTGCCGATCAACCCCGCCAATTTCAGGGACCCCAAGAGAGACATGGCCATCTCAGCGGCTGCAGGGCCGCTTACAAATATCGGCCTTGCAATCCTCAGCATGCTGATCCTGAAGTTTTTCGTTCTGCCGCTTGCAGCCCTGTTGCAGGGAAGCGCGGCCAAGGCCGTTGCCACGCCCCTTGCGCTGATGCTCCTGCAGAGTATAAAATGGAATGTCGTCCTTGCCGTATTCAACATGATCCCTGTTCCGCCCCTGGACGGCGGCAGGGTGCTTGTGGGGCTCCTGCCTCACAGGCAGGCTGTATCATACAGCAGGATCGAGAGGTACGGCCTTTTAATAGTCATCCTGCTTATCGTCACGGATATCGCCGATATTTTCATATATCCGGTTATGTCATGGCTTTATTCCCTGATAACATGGATGCTTTGAAGGAGATTTCATGATATGTCAATGAAGAGAGTTCTCAGCGGCATCCAGCCGAGCGGCAGATTGCATATCGGCAATCTTGTAGGCGCGCTGCAGAACTGGGTGAAGCTGCAGGATCAATATGAGTGTTACTATTTCATCGCGGACTGGCACGCCCTGACCTCACAGTATGCGGATACATCCCGTCTGAAGGAATATGTCAGGGACGTACTGGTCAACTGCCTCGCCGCAGGGCTTGACCCCGGGAAGTCGACCGTCTTCGCACAATCCCGCGTCCCCGAACATGCCGAGCTTCACGTGCTGCTGTCAATGATAACACCCCTGCCGTGGCTTGAACGCGTGCCCACATACAAGGAGAAGCAGTCCGAAGTCAAGGGCAGGGACCTGAACACCTACGGGTTCCTTGGTTATCCCCTGCTTCAGTCCGCTGATATACTGGTCTACAAGGCGGACTATGTGCCGGTCGGCGTGGATCAGATGCCCCATCTTGAGATCACGAGGGAGATCGGCAGGAGGTTCAATCATTTCTACGGGAACGTGTTTCCCGAACCCGAGGCCCTGCTGACGGATTTCCCGAAGGTCGTGGGCACGGACGGCAGGAAGATGAGCAAGACATATGACAACTGCATTTTTCTCTCCGATTCTCCGGAGGAGGTTGAACGCAAGATAAGGACGATGACGACGGACCCGCAGAGAATAAAACGCACCGACAGGGGCGACCCCGCCCTGTCCCCGGTGTTCCATCTCCACAGGGTGTTCTCCGCAAAGGAAGAGCAGGACGAGGTGGCCGAGGGGTGCCGCACCGCGGCCATAGGCTGCATAGACTGCAAGAAGATACTGATAAGGAATCTCTTCAGACTCCTTGAGCCCATATGGGAAAAACGCGACACACTTCTTCAGAAGCCCGCCATGCTTGAGGATATAGTCGAGTCGGGTTCCGCAAAGGCAAGGGAGACGGCCTCGCAGACCATGCACGAGGCAAGAGAGGCAATCGGACTCGGCCTCCCCTGCTGAGGCAAATGAGACGCATCAGGCTGGACCTCCAGTATGACGGCACTTGCTACTCCGGCTGGCAGGTGCAGGTAAAAGAGACCACTATCCAGGGACTGCTGGAGGATGCCGTATTCACCGTTACAGGCAGGCGTGAAAGGGTCACGGGCGCGTCAAGGACCGATGCAGGGGTTCATGCGCTGCAGCAGGTGGCTGTGTTCATCACCTCATCCGCATTGGAGCCCGCCATTCTCATGCGCGCGCTGAACGCCAACCTCCCGCGTGACGTGAGGGTGACCGCAGCGGAGGAATGCCCTGCGGAATTTCATCCGCGCTACCATGCCGCAAACAAGACATATTCGTATCTCGTCTCACCGGCCGGCGCATTTCCCGTGTTCCTGAAGAGATATTCCTGGCAGGTTCATTACAGCCTCGACTGTGACGCAATGAGGGAGGCGGCGGCTCACCTGACCGGGAAAAAGGATTTCTCGAGTTTCCGCGCCTCGGGCTGCAATTCAAGAAGCCCGGTGAGGGAGATATTTCAGATCTCCGTGTCGGAAAGCGACAGCATTGATTTTGCAGGCATAACACTTGATGCCCCGCTGATAAAGATAAGCATAAAGGCGAATGCCTTCCTCCGGCACATGGCAAGGATTATCGCCGGCACTCTCGTGGACGCAGGCAGGGGCAGGATCCCGCCCGGCAGGGTGAAAGATATCATCGAAGCGAGGGACAGGAGGGCGGCGGGACGGACGGCGCCGGCCTGCGGCCTGTTCCTGGAGAAGATCCGGTACTGATTCAGCCCACCTCGTTGAACTCCCTCTCCCTCAGCGGCACGCCCAGTTCCGCCGCCACGGCCCTGCACCTGTCAATATCCACTTCCGGTATCTTCACCACCGTGATCCTGACATCAGGGATAAACTTCTTCGCCTCTTTTATGAATTCTATGACACCCCTGTAAGCGCCCTTGAATGAAGGCCTGCATATCTTTTCATATTTCTCCTCGTCCTCGGCGTCAAGGCTGACCGAGATGCTGTCCACCAGCCCGTGAAGCTCGGGGAGTATATTCCTGCCGTGGATCAGGTTGCCCTGGCCGTTGGTGTTTATCCTCACCTTTCCGCCATGCTGCTTGATCCACCTGGATACCTTTTTGACCACGTCCAGCCTCAGGAAAGGTTCGCCTATGCCGCAGAAGACAACCTCGCTGTAGTCCTTCGGGTCCCTTATGGCCTTGATTACCTGCAGGGCCGCCGGGTCTTTCTCAAGGCGCAGGTTGTGCCCCTTGACGTAATTCGTGCGGAATTTTATGCAGAAACCGCACCTGTTCGTGCACCTGTTCGTGATGTTCAGGTACAGGGAGTCCCTGATCTTGTAAACGATCTCCCCCTCTTCGGCGATTTCCTCTATCTTGAAAAGCTTCATTGCATTGAGCATGGTGATCCTTGCCAGGTCGGCCGCGGTTATGCCCCGGATGCCTGCTATGACCTCGGCGGTGTGTTTCAGAAAAGCGGGCTCATTTCTTCCGCCCCTCACCGGTTCGGGGCTGAGGTAGGGGGCGTCCGTCTCGATAAGCAGGAACTCGTCCGGGATGAATGCCGCGATCTCCCTCATACCGTGCGCATTCCTGAACGTAACAGGCCCTGCAAGCGAGATGTAGAAACCGAGTTCCATCGCCTTTTTGGCCATGTCCGCATCTCCGGAAAAACAGTGAAGGACCCCCGTGGTATCGCCTGATTCCTCCCTGAGCACCCGCAGTGTATCGTTCTTTGCCTCCCTGCTGTGAACTATAACCGGAAGGCCAGCGTCCTTTGCCAGCGCCATCTGCCGCCTGAAGGCCTCTATCTGGACGCCCTTAGGGGAGTGCAGGTAGTGGTAATCCAGGCCGATTTCACCCACGGCTACGACCTTGGGCTCCCTGATCCACTCTTTCAGTTCCCTGTACAGGGAGTAATCCAGGTCTCTTGCATTGTGCGGGTGAATTCCGGCGGCGGAATATACGGAGGGGTGTTCCCGGAACATCCTGAGGCCCCTGATGTTTCCCTCCCTGTCGGAGCCTACGTTTATTATATATCTTATGCCCGCATCCCCTGCCCGTTTTATTACCTCGTCCCTGTCACCGTCGAATGCCTTCATATCGAGGTGGCAGTGTGTATCAATCAGCATAAATCCGTCCTCTGCCGAAATGAATGCCGGTTAAATTCAAAAAGGGGGAAATACATCGCGTTACTGATTATGTTAGTGAAATATTAGAAATTTGTCAAAACCCGCGCCATGGCCGCGACCTTGTAATTTTCGGTGGAATATGGTAATTTTTCAAATTATCACAGAGAGGGGGTCGCCACATGAAAGAAGCGGAAATAATCAGCATACTGAGAGACGAGAGCGAAGAGTTCAGGAAACTCGAGGCGGAGCACAGGAAGCTGGATCAATCTCTGGATGGAATCAACAGAAAGAAGTACCTGACGACCGAGGAGGAAATCGAAAAAAAGAAGATACAGAAGCAGAAACTCCAGTACAAGGACCGTATGGCGCAACTTGTAAGGGAGTACAGCAAGAACAATAATTGAAACTTTCCGGAATTATTCACCGTTATGCGGATGAAGGCGGGAGGGGGGGCTGCCGCGGAATCTTTTACCTTAAATGTTGCATAAGCCGGCAGAAGAGTGCGCCGGAAACCCTTTGTAAATAAAGCGATTGGATATCGGAAATATGTCTCTGTTGCAGGATTCAATGGAGAGTGAAATTGCAAAAGACGGCAATATGCCGTGCGGGATATGTTCTGGATGTATCGCGGATAAAGCTTTTCCGCCGGACTCCCCTCCCCGCGGGCGGTGTTTTTATGCAACTGTAAGGTTTAAATGAAAAGCGACTCAATAAAAAAAGGCCTGGAGCGGGTGCCGAACAGGGCGCTGTTGTACGCAACGGGAATCCCGCGTACTGAAATGGGCAAGCCGTTTATCGGCGTGGCCACAAGCTTTACCGACCTTGTCCCCGGGCACACCGGCATGCGGGACCTTGAAAGATTTATTGAAAAGGGAATTCATACAGGCGGCGGCTATCCCTTTTTTTTCGGCATCCCCGGCATATGCGACGGCATCGCCATGGGACACAGGGGGATGCACTACAGCCTGGCCTCGAGGGAACTCATAGCGGACATGATAGAGACTATCGCGGAGGCGCATTGCCTTGACGGCCTCGTGCTGCTGACCAACTGCGACAAAATCACCCCCGGGATGCTCATGGCGGCCGCGAGGGTGAATGTGCCGTCCATAGTCGTCACCGCAGGCCCCATGCTCTCAGGCCGCCTGCGCGGCAAAAGGCTGTCGCTCGTCAACGACACTTTCGAGGCCCCCGGCAAATACCGGAAAGGGCTCCTGAACGACGCCGATATCGCGGAGCTTGAAATGTGCGCCTGTCCCGGACCCGGTTCATGCCAGGGCATGTACACGGCCAACACAATGGCCTGTGTCACCGAATCCCTGGGCATGAGTCTCCCCGGATGCGCAACCTCCCTTGCCGTGTCGTCAAAAAAGCGGAGAATCGCATTTCACAGCGGCACGAAGGTCGTGGAGCTTGTGAAGAAAAATATCACCCCCAGGAGGATCATGAGCCGCAGGGCGTTTGAGAATGCAATAAGGGTGGACATGGCCCTCGGCGGCTCGACAAACACTGTACTGCATATTCCCGCAATCGCGCATGAGGCGGATATTCCGATATCATTGGAGCTGTTTGATGAAATCAGCGGCGACACCCCGCACATTTCAAACATGCTTCCGGGAGGCCCGCATTACCTCGAGGATCTCGAACACGCCGGCGGCATACCGGCTGTACTGAAAAGGCTGCAACCGCACCTGAACAACATAATGACCGTATCAGGCAGGAAGATACATGATATTGCGGAAGAGGCCGGGATAACCGACCCGGATGTCATAAGGCCCGTGAGCAGGGCGTACCATAAAGAGGGCGGCATTGCCGTGCTGCGCGGAAGCCTCGCGCCCGACGGAGCTGTCGTCAAGCAGACCGCCGTGAGCAGAAAAATGCTGAAGTTCAGGGGGAGGGCAAGGGTGTTCAACTCCGAAGAGGAGGCAATGAGTGTCATACTCGGAGGCGGGATCAGGGCAGGCGATGTTGTCGTCATAAGATACGAAGGACCGAAGGGCGGGCCGGGCATGAGGGAGATGCTGAATGCAACCGCCACCATTGCGGGCATGGGATTGAGCGAGTCCGTGGCCCTGATAACCGACGGCCGGTTTTCGGGAGGCACGAGGGGCCCGTGCATCGGGCATATATCCCCCGAGGCGATGGAGGGCGGGCCTGTAGGCATTGTCAGGGACGGCGACGCCATACGCATCGACATCCCCGGGAGAAAGCTCGACCTGCTCATCAGCAGTGAAGAGATGAAGAAGAGACTCGGGACGCACAGGTTGCCGGAACCGAAGATCAAGAAAGGCTGGCTTGCCAGGTATGCATCAATGGTCACATCTGCAAGCACCGGCGCCGTCATGAAAAGCGTTTGAAAATAGGATTCAAAATTCAAAACCCAGGATTTGGTGATCGAAATGAAAATGAGCGGAGCTGAAATATTAATCGAATGTCTTAAAAGGGAAGGAGTAAAGCATATTTTCGGCTATCCCGGCGGGGTGGTGCTTAATATCTTTGATGTCCTGTATGATGAAAAGGATATAGAACTCATCCTTACAAGGCATGAGCAGGGCGCCGTCCATGCAGCGGACGGCTATGCAAGGGCAAGCGGCAGGACAGGTGTCTGTATTGTCACATCCGGCCCGGGCGCAACAAACACCGTAACCGGCATTGCAACCGCCTCGATGGATTCCATTCCACTTGTCGTGTTCTCCGGGCAGGTGCCCACCATGCTGATAGGCAACGACGCCTTCCAGGAGGCCGACATAGTCGGAATAACGAGGCCGTGCACAAAGCACAATTACCTTGTAAAGGACATAAACGACCTTGCCCGTACCGTAAGGGAGGCGTTCCATATCGCCTCCACGGGAAGACCCGGCCCCGTGCTTATCGATCTGCCCAAGGACGTGACCGCGGGGACGGCTGAATTCAAATGGCCCGAACAGGTATCGATCAGGGGCTACAACCCCACCTATCACGGCAACAAATGGATGATCCGGCAGGCCGCCCAGATGATAGCAAAGTCCAAAAAGCCCGTTATCATGGCAGGGGGCGGGGTTGTTCTGTCGGGTGCGGCGAAAGAAGTGAAAGAGCTGGCAGAAGCCGCCACGATTCCGGTCACCACGACCCTCATGGGACTTGGAGGTTTCCCCGGCTCCCACAGGCTCTCGATGGGCATGTTGGGCATGCACGGCACATACTATGCCAACAGGGCCGTTCAGGACGCCGACCTCCTGATCGGCATCGGCGTGAGGTTCGACGACCGCGTGACGGGCAGGACAAGCGCGTTCGCGCCCGGCGCAAAGATCATCCACATCGACATCGACCCGACATCCATAAGAAAAAACGTTAGGGTCGACCTGCCCGTGGTAGGGGACGTCAGGAATGTCCTGCGGGACATACTTAAGGTCATCAGGGAGCAGAAGGGCCAGTGGGAGGCCGTGAGAAAGTCATGGCTGAAACAGATAGACGCCTGGAAAAAGGAAAAGCCGCTTTCCTACACGTTTGACAAGAAGATCATAAAGCCCGAGTTTGTCGTGGAGAAGATATACGAGATATCACGGGGCAGGGCCATAATATGTACTGAAGTGGGGCAGAATCAGATGTGGGCCGCCCAGTTTTACAAGTACGACGAGCCCAGGCAATGGCTTTCTTCGGGCGGCCTCGGCACAATGGGATACGGTTTCCCGGCCGCTATCGGCGCGCAGATCGCGTGTCCCGGCAAGCTGGTGGTGGACATAGCCGGCGACGGAAGCATACAGATGAACATACAGGAGCTGGCGACGGCAGTTGTAAACAGGCTTCCCGTCAAGGTGGCCATACTCAACAACGGCTATCTGGGGATGGTCAGGCAGTGGCAGGAGCTGTTCTTCAGGGAGCGCTACTCGCATACCCGGCTTGACACAGTGCCTGACTTCGTAAAGGTGGCGGAGGCCTACGGCGCGGTGGGATTGCGGGCAGTAAAACCCCCGGAAGTCGAGCCTGTAATCAGGGAGGCCTTCAGCATCAAGGACCGGCCGGTATTCATGGATTTCATCGTGGACTGGAGGGAAAAGGTCTTCCCCATGGTTCCGGCGGGGGCGGCGATTGACGAGATGATCTTTGACGAGGAAGAAAAGAAGCCGGCAAAAAAGCTCAAGGCAGTGAAGTAATGCGGCGGGTTCGCAAGGACGATTATTCAACGAACAATGTAACTGAGGGAGAATTATGAGGCATACAATATCAGTGCTTGTGGAAAACAAATTCGGGGTGCTTTCCAGGGTTTCGGGTCTTTTCAGCGGAAGGGGTTTCAATATCGAAAGCCTCTCCGTGGGGGAAACCATTGACAGGTCCGTCTCCCTCATGACCATTGTCACAACCGGGGACGACCAGATAGTGGAACAGATCACCAAACAGCTCAACAAGCTCATCGACGTCATCAAGGTCGTGGACTTCATGGATGTTGATCACGTGGAAAGGGAAATGGTGCTTATCAAGGTCGCTCCGAGAAAAAACGACAAGTCGGAGTTTTTAAAGCTTGCGGAAATATTCAGGGGGAGGATCGTGGACTCCGGGCCCGCCACCTTCACGGTGGAGATAACCGGGGACGAGAAAAAGATAGCGGCCTTCATAGAGCTTGTCAGGCCGTACGGGATTAAAGAGTTTGTGCGCACCGGAAAAGTCGCGATAGCGCGTGAGGGAGTTAAAAGAACGTAAGGCGTTGCCGGGATCCGCGGACGTACAGGGCAAACCTTGATGGTGCATAAGCCGGCAGGGGAGCCGGGAGGTTTTACGCCGGACTCCCGTGCCCGCGGGCGCAACTGTAAGGTGAACGGACACGGATTACGCACATAAAAAACGAAACAACGGGAGGATTAAATGAAAATATATTACGATAAGGACATCAGGCGCAACCTTCTGAAAGGGAAAAAGGTCTGCATCATGGGCTACGGCAGCCAGGGGCACGCCCATGCCAACAACCTGAAGGACAGCGGCGCTGATGTCATCATAGGCGTCAGGAAGGGCGGAAGCTTCAGCAAGGCGAAAAAGGCGGGTTTTGATGTCATGACCACCGCCGGGGCCGCAAAGGAAGCCGATGTCATAATGATTCTCCTGCCTGATGAAAACCAGGGGGACATTTACAGGAGCGACATCGCCCCGAACATGAAAAAAGGCGTGTATCTCGGGTTCGCACACGGATTCAACATTCATTTCAACCAGATCGTCCCTCCGCCTGACGTGAATGTGTTCATGGTGGCCCCGAAAGGGCCGGGACATCTCGTGCGCTCCGAGTATGCCAGGGGAAGCGGCGTGCCGTGTCTCATAGCGATTCACCAGGACCCTTCGAATGATACAACCGGGGTTGCGCTTTCTTATGCCTCCGCAATAGGAGGCGGAAAGGCCGGGATCATTGAAACCACCTTCAGGGAGGAGACCGAGACGGACCTGTTCGGAGAGCAGGTCGTCCTGTGCGGAGGGCTGACTTCCCTTATAACCGCGGGGTACGAGACCCTCGTGGAGGCGGGATATGCGCCTGAAATGGCCTATTTCGAGTGCCTCCATGAAGTCAAGCTCATCGTCGACCTCCTCTATGAAGGCGGCATATCCAACATGCGCTACTCGATCAGCAATACAGCGCAGTACGGCGACCTTACGAGGGGACCGAGGATCGTGAACGAAGAGACCCGGAAGGAGATGAAAAGGATCCTTGAGGAGATCCAGTCCGGCGAGTTTGCAAGAGAATGGATGCTGGAATGCAGGGCGAACAAACCGGTCTTCAACGCCCTTACAAAAAAGGGTGAGAACCATTCCATTGAGAAAGTGGGAGCCAGGCTCAGGGCCATGATGCCGTGGCTGAAACAGGGCAAACTGGTGGACAAATCAAAGGCATGACAGAAGACAGGCATGTTCCGGTTTGCTAAGGAAGGTTATCCCTTCATCCTCTTCTTCTTCCTTCCGGCTGTTGCATCGGCTCTTCTGGGATGGATGTGGGCGGCGGGGGCCGGACTGGTGCTCACGGGCTTCATGCTCTACTTCTTCAGGGACCCCGAGAGAAATACCCCCCCGGATAAAAATGCCTTTATCTCCCCTGCAGACGGAAAGGTCATCCTCATAACGGAAGCGGAGGAAGAGGAGGTGCTGAAAAGCAGGGCGCTGAAGATAAGCATCTTCATGTCGCCGCTGAATGTTCATGTGAACCGATCCCCCTGCGACGGGACCGTCAGGAGCGTCAGACACTATCCCGGAAGGTTCTTCTCTGCGTTCAAAGACGACGCCTCTATCCTGAATGAACACATCACGATGCTCCTCGAGTGCGAACGGCACGGCCGCATAGCAGTGAAACAGATAGCCGGAGCGGTTGCAAGGCGCGCAGTGTGCAGGGTGAAGCCCGGGGACCGCCTTGCCCGGGGGCAGAGATACGGCATGATAAAGTTCAGCTCGAGGCTTGATGTGTTCCTGCCGCTGGATACCGAGATCCGGGTGAAACCGGATGACCGGGTCTTTGCGGGAGAAACGGTTTTGGGAGTAAGAGGTGCGAGCAGGGAGTAGTTGTCAGGAGGGGGCGGAGCAGAGGAGTCCGCCGCCGGTATTTTATGCAACTGTAAGGTGAAAACATGCGAAAGGGAATATACATACTGCCGAACACTCTGACGCTCTGCGGCATGTTCTGCGGCTTTTTTGCAATCCTTGTTTCTTTCAAGGGCCATTACATATACGCTGCATGGGCCATACTGATTGCAAACATCTTCGACGGGCTTGACGGCTGGGTCGCGAGACTGACCAACAGCACGACAAAATTCGGCATCGAGCTCGATTCCCTGTCCGACCTTGTAGCATTCGGGGTAGCGCCTGCGGTTCTGATATACAGCTGGGCGTTGCAGCCGTTCGGGCGGCTCGGATGGGGGGCCGCGTTTCTCTTCGTCATCTGCGGAGCCCTGAGGCTGGCAAGGTATAACGTGCAGATGGGGACGGCGGAAAGCAAGGCGTTCACGGGCCTGCCCATCCCCGGCGCGGGCACGGTGGTGGCTTCCCTCGTCCTGTTCTATAACGAGATATGGGGCGTGATCGAAGGCCGGAACTATCCCGTACTTTTTATTCCGTTCCTGCTGGCGGTGCTCATGGTCAGCACCCTGCGGTTTCACGGGCTGAAGGAGCTCGATTTCAAGAAGAGGAGGCCCTTCTGGCTGCTCGTGGTGATCGGCTCGGCATTCGTGCTCATATTCATGTATCCCGAGATAGTGATATTCGTATTTGCAATTACATACGTGTTTTGGGGTATTATTGAAGGTACGTATATACTCCAAAAAAAGAGAAGAGCAAAGAAGAAGGCGCAGTGAGAATAATAAGAATATTCGACACGACGCTCAGGGACGGCGAACAGTCTCCCGGCGCATCCATGAACGTGGGGGAAAAGCTCCAGTTGGCCGCACAGCTTGCGCGTCTCGGGGTGGACATTATCGAGGCCGGTTTCGCCATAGCCTCACCCGGCGATTTCGATGCAATCAGGGCAATAGGCGCGGAAGTGGAGGGTCCTGTCATATGCAGTCTTGCAAGGGCCAAGGAGGAGGACATCAAGCGCGCGTGGGAAGCGGTCAGGGACGCCCCCAGAAATAGGATACACACATTCCACTCCACATCGGACATACACCTGAAGTACCAGTTCCGCATCGACCGTGACGAGGCGCTCAGGAGGTCCGTACAGATGACTCAGCTTGCAAAGAGTCTTGTCGATGATGTCGAGTTCTCGCCCATGGATGCAACGCGCACCGACATAGGGTATCTTTGCGAGGTCATTGAAGCCGTGATAGATGCCGGCGCATCAACCGTAAACATACCGGACACAGTGGGCTACAGCATCCCGCATGAATTCGGCGACATGATAAAGGCCATCCGCGGGAGGGTGAAAAACATCGACAGGGCCGTAATCTCCGTGCACTGCCACAACGACCTCGGCCTGGCGTCATCCAACTCCCTTTCAGCGGTTCTGAACGGGGCGGGCCAGATCGAGTGCACCGTAAACGGCATCGGCGAGCGTGCGGGCAACTGCTCCATGGAGGAAGTCGTCATGGCGCTGAGGACAAGGCGCGATATATTTGATGCCGATACGAACATAAACACAAAAGAGATAATCCGAAGCAGCAGGCTTGTCACAAAGATCACAGGCATGTCCGTTCAGCCCAACAAGGCAATAGTCGGGGCCAACGCCTTTGCGCATGAGTCCGGCATCCACCAGGACGGGCTGTTGAAGGAAAAGTCCACATACGAGATCATAAGGCCCGAGACAATCGGTCTTCACAGAACGAAATTCGTCCTCGGCAAACATTCGGGCAGGCACGCGTTCAGGACAAGGCTCCGGGAACTGGGCTATGAACTCAGCGATGATGAGATCAACAGCGCATTCGAGCGGTTCAAGAGGCTTGCCGACCAGAAGAAAGACATCTATGATGAAGACATAGAAGCCGTGGTGTCCGAAGAGCTGAGCAGGATCCCCGAGACATACAGCCTTCTTGACATGCACATATCATCCGGGTTCCATGAGAAACCGGCCGCAGTGGTGAAACTGAAGGCCGGCGGGGAGACGGTGGAAAAGACGGAGCACGGCGACGGGCCGGTTGACGCCGTATTCAGGGCCATCACCTCCATAACCGGCACGCGGAGCAGGCTGCTGAAATACGAAGTCAAGGCCATAACCGGAGGCACGGACGCCCTCGGCGAAGTTGTCTGTTCCATAGAGGAGGACGGGAGATCGGTAAGCGGCAACGGTGCCGACACCGACATCATAATAGCATCCGCCAAGGCATACATTAATGCGCTGAACAAGCTTGCCGCAAGGAAGAGGCAGTAAGAAGGGGGGGCAGCCTCCGCTGGCCTGCCTTCTCCCGCCGGCTTGTGCAACATTAAGGTTAATATTACACCAGCGCCACTTTCTCCCGCAGGATGATGTCCACAATCTCAGGATCGAACTGGGTGCCGGCGTTGCCCTGTAATTCGTTCAGGACCCTGTCCGGCGACAGGGCGTTCCTGTAGGGCCTGGCGCTCATCATCGCATCAACGGCATCGGCGATATTGACTATCCTTGCAGCCAGCGGGATGTCCTTGCCCCTGAGTCCCCCGGGATAGCCCATGCCGTCGTATCTCTCATGGTGATGCAGAATAACAGGGATCGCCTCTTCAAGAAACGGTACCGACTGCACGATCCTGACCCCTATGGATGGGTGTTTCTTTATTTCTTCATTTTCATCAAATGTCAGGCGGCCGTTTTTCCGGAGAATGTTCTCCTCAATCCCCACCTTGCCGATATCGTGAATCGAGGCCGCATGTTTTATCTCCTTGATTATCTTGCGGGGAACATTCATTGCCTCTGCCAGCGAAGCGGATAATTCGGCGACGCGGTTGGAGTGGTCGTACGTGTAGTGATCCTTGGCGTCTATCGTTAAGATCAGGGCCTTCACTGTGCCTTCATAGCATGTCATTATATTGTTCCTTGCCTTGTGTACCTGCTCTTCAAGGTATGACGCCCTGTTCAGGAGTTTATCACGCTCCATTTTAAGACCTGTGTTGGCGCGCCTTTTATCGAGTCCCCTCTGGACGACCAGCAACACGTCATCCTTGTCGAAGGGCTTTATTAAATAATCGAACGCCCCGAAACGTATGGCATCCCGGGCCGTCTCAAGGCTTGCATATGCCGTCAGCAGAATCACTTCGGTATCGCAGTATTTTTTCTTTATCTCTCTCAACGCCGTTATTCCGTCCATCTCCGGCATTTTTATGTCTATCACCACAAGGTCGACGGGCTCGCGGCCCATTATGTCGAGACCCTCGCGCGCTCCCCCGGCTGACAGGACATCATACCTGTCCTTTAAAATCATCCTGATGGATTCCCTCGGCGCCAGATCATCGTCAATTACGAGAATTTTCTCCCGCTCGTTCACTGATACCCCCTTAACCGTCCAGTGGCATAAAAATTACAGCCGGCAGGCTCCGCCTGCCCTCATTGTTGAATGTTTAAGGCTAATTGAAGCCGTATTTTATTTTCTTATCCACCACGGGCAGCCTTATAATGAAGCTGCTGGCGCCGTCCTCACTCTTTGTATCGAGATTGCCGCGGTGCCCTTCGATGATTTTATGGCTTATAGGAATATTCAGCTCGGCTCCGAGATTGTTGATATCGGCAAGCTCTCTGGAAAAAGTTTTCTTCCCTTTGTCCATGGACCGGCCCCCCCTGTATTTTATTGATATCACAGCGGAAAGAGCCTCGTCCATGATTGTGCCGGCGCTCATTGTTATGCGTGTGCCCTCCGGTGTGCGGTCGACGATATTCAGCACGAGATAGTAAATCGCCTTTATAAGCTGTTTTTTGTCCGCATGGATATAAAATGGCCTGTTGAACATCTTCATTGAAAACCTGTGGGTTCGCGGTATGTTCCCGGAGATGAATTCCGCTGCTTCACACAGGAGGTCATTTACCCCCTCTTCCCTGAAATCATAGTCCTGCGTGCTCGAAAAGGTTATAAGCTTGTCTATCAGATTGTCGAGCCTGCTGATGGAGCGGCTTACGGATCCGGTGAAAAACTCCTTCAGTTCATCATCCCTGAATTTTTCATTAAGCAGTTGTGTATATGTCTGTATTGATGTCAGGGGGTTCCTGATCTCGTGCGCTATCCTTGCAACAAGGTTATTGACCGTCCTGAGATTTTCCTCTTTCCTGCCCCGCTCCTCGAGTTCTTTGGCATCGGAAAGGTCGGAAAATATAATGCCGGCTCCCGCGGGTCTCCGGTGTTCATCAACCACCCTGAAGCTGTTTATGCCGAGGGGACGTTTTGAAGGGTTTATCACGGCCTCATGCCGCCTGAAAGTCGTGCCGTTTATCATTGTCTTACACAGTATCTCCCCGAGCGGAGAGGGAAGCTCTCGTGAATCACAACCCACAATATCCGAAGGTCTGAGATTGAGTATTTCAGCTGCCCGCTGATTGAAAACGGTTACCCTCTGATCCCTATCGACCGCGATCATGCCGCTGCTCATGCTGGAGAGGATATTGTTTGCAAACTCCTTCTGGCACCTTACCCGGTGATACAGATCTATGTCCTTTACGGCAGCCGCGAGATAGTTGCACAGCACATAGATAATCTCCTGTTCGTCGGCGTAGAAAGGCTCGCCCGTGAGCTTCCTGCCAATATTGAAGATGCCCGTGAGCTTGCCCCCGTGAATCATGGGAAAAGAGACAACGCACTGCAGCATGTCCATTTCCCTGCTGAGTTCCGCCGAAGCCGCATCGGAAGGCGCCGGCCTGTGGACTATACGCCCTGTCTTTCCAAGCAGTGCCGCAAGGGCGCTGTCTCGGGGAAGCACAAGGTTTTCCGCGAGATACGGGTCAAGGCCGTGGTGTCTCCTGAGCCGGAAACCTTCTTCATCCCTGAGCATAACCGACATCCTGCCCGCACGCGCAATCTCCATCACGGAATCCATGAAGCAGTCAAACAACCTTCGCATGTCAAAGCTTACGCTGAGCATTCTCGCAAAACCGCTGATTATTTTTATCCCTGCGCGTTTCCCTTCAGCGGACGTGCGGCTGTGAGCCTGTCCTCCCTCCCCACCGGTATTGTGCATGGACGCGACACGGGGCATCCATTTTCCCCCACCCGAGCGTTTTAATAATCCCGATTCACGGTTAAGCCTCTGTCTCTCAAGCGCCCGTTCGACCACGCCGGGGAGTTCCTGCGCCGCAGAGTCCGCGGCAACGCAGTCAAAAACGCTGGGGTGGATATCTCCGGCTGCGAACCGGGCTGAAGGGCCGCGTTCAGTGATTATCACCACCATGTCGCCGGTTGTCATGTTCAACAGTCTCTCCACGCAGGAGAGCCTCTCAGGGACGGTATCAATAATGAGCAGGCTGAGGGGAATATTGCGGTACAATTCCTCAAGCTCTTCAACGGTTTTAAGGGTATATACCGTGTACCTGCCGAGAGCCTTACTTATATTCCGAATTACCGCTTCGTCCCTGTTGCTGAGCAATGCCAGAAATTCCATATGTCGGACAAGCTCCCGTCTTCAGACTGAATTTTTGCGGCAGACCCTTCCGCCGGTCTCTGCAACGTCAAGGCTTCCCGTTGCTGCCTGCAGGCAACGAGACAGTAAATGTCGACCCTTTTGAGAGGGCGCTCTTCACCTCTATCCTGCCTCCGTGATCTTCCACGATCTTTTTGCTTATGGCAAGGCCGAGGCCCATACCCATTTCTTTTGTCGTCACGAACGGATCGAATATCCTGTCGATATTCTCCCCGGGAATGCCCCTGCCGGTGTCTGTAACAGCTATATCGACGCGGTTTTTGCCGGAACGCAGCTCGACCCTCAGTATCCCCTGTCCACCCATTGCCTGGCACCCGTTGTTTATGATATTGATGAACACGTGTCTCAACTTTTCCGCGTCACCCTTCAGACTGATTCCGCAGGCGGAATATTTTTTCTCAACCAGTATGCGCTTGTTTTCAAACTCAAGCCTGCGTTTCACGTAGTCGATACTTTCATCCAGCAGCCCGGCAATATCGAAATGATCGACGGCGGGGGATGCCCTGTCAGCGGAGAAGTTCAGCAGGTCTTCGATGAGTCCGTCAATCCTCTCTATTTCTCCAAGGACGATCCTTGAGAACCTATCCCTGAATTCGGCATCGTTATATTTTTCAGGGATCAGCTGTGCGAAGGTTTTCAGCGAGGTTAGAGGGTTCCTGATTTCATGGGCGAAAGTAGCCGACATCATTCCTATTGACGCCAGCTTTTCCGTATGGAGCCTGTCCCTGTAAAGACGGGCGTTTTTCAGGGCGATAGCGGTTTGATGGGAGATTGTATTCAGCAGGTTTATATCCTCATCGGTAAAGACACGGCCGGAGAGTTTCCCTCCAAGGACCAGGAGGAGCGCCGGACTCCTGTCCGCAAACACGGGTATCATCGCCTCGCTGTTCAGGGAATCCATCCTCGCCCTGATGCGCCGGAGGGCATCAGGGCCGAGGTCGGGCCTGATTGTCGACAGCCTGTCTTTAATGATAATATCGTCGGATGTCCTGAAAAACCGAAGCAGGTCCGACCGCCGGCTTATTCCGACCTTTTCTCCGGCAAGCGGCTCCGTCACCGGCCTTCCCTGTGCATCGCTCCTGAAATTTTTATAAACAACCTCATATTCTCCTCCTGATACGGCCGACAGGAGATAGATGTTTTTCAGATTCAGCGTTGAAAAGATCATATCCCCGATAAAGGCGTATATCTCCCTGAAATCGAACATTGAGGCAAGGCCGCGGCTGACATGACGTATTGTTGCATAGTAATCGTAAGAGTTTTCAGAATGTTCATTGAAGAGCCTGCAAGCGAAACTCCTGATTTTTTTCTTAATGGGAGAAAAAAGCATTCCTATAACGTCCCAGATCCAAAATCGGGTTCATACTCTGTTTATCCGAAGCTCTTCCAAACTTAACAATAAGGCGCTCAGTTGACATTTATATTACCGGCGGAATACTGTTCAACATTGCCTTCCCGTTTCTGTCAGGAAGATATACTGACGCGGAGAAATCATTCCTGGCGGCATTGAATGGTATGAATTTGCAGATGACAGCCGGCTGGTCGGAAGCAATTTGCAGGTGGAGAGGGGAACCGGTCCTACTCGATTTATAATCCGTAAAAAAACCTCGTTTAGCAACCGGAAAGTTTTTTTCATTTAATAAGTTTATTAGCAACTTAAATACTATAAAAAAACATATAAATGGAAAAACCCTCTGTGTAAAAATTTTTACAGCCGTCATAATTATTAACGAAACAGGCAAAAAAAATCAAGTGTTTTTTGCATCTTAGGCATTTTCCCCATAAAAAACCATGGAGTTGAAAATAGGTAATGTCAAGATTTCTGTGTAAATTCTTTTAAGGGTGTCATTCTCCATTTATCGTTTAAGTGATTTAGTACAGCATAAACAATCCTCTCAATACTCTGAGAGTTGTTAAAACAACTCATAGGTCTCGTTCTTCTTCTGACTTCTCTGAATGCCCTCTCTATTACATTAGTCGTTCTCACTT
>JALSHG010000014.1 GCA_026982355.1 Thermodesulfovibrio sp. | reverse complement strand
TATATATCCAATCAGGAAAAACTTGATAGTGAGCGAGAAGAAGGTAAGTTTTAATTACGGCCGTCTTTGAGACGGCTCATAACCGTCAAGCCTCCCTCTTTGAGGGAGCGTCATGACTATGTCATACCGTTTCTCTATACGGTGGATACGTCGCGTATTTCCGCACGGGATTTTTCAAGAGACTATATAAGCGAATTCGTAATCCAGAGCCTTGCCTGCCTGAAAAAGGACCATTCACTGACAGATGCAGGAGTGTATTGCTCCCCTGAAGATTTAATGCGGCTTGCAGAGGATCGCGGGGCAGGGTGGGCCGGTGAAATTATGGAAAGTTACATGCAGATCGATGCAACAGGCGATCCGGCGGGGCTTCTTTCATATGCGCTTTCCGTCCCCTATCGCTGTTATCTGGACAGTGGTGTCCCCGTCCTGGTGATCCTGGATGATTTCCACAAGGCAAAGGATTTGTACGGAGACGCACCCGGAGACAACGGAAATCTCTGGCGGCAGTTTGAAAGGGTTGTCGGCTCAAGATACACCCCTCATATCTTTTCCGGGTCCCGCCCCGTGCTTGACAGGATGTTTTTTGAAGAATCATCACTGGGCAAGTGCCTTGAATTAATAAATTTGCCCGGCCTCGGCGGGAATGAGCCGGCAGGTTTTTTAAAGACACTGTTTGAATTGTACGGCCTGAATGCCGCGGACGAACCGCCCGGGCTTATTGATGCATTCGGCGGTAACCCGTTCTATATTAAAAGCTTTGCCCGGGCGGCGCGGCAGGCGGGCAGGGAATTTTCCGGCGATGATCTCTGGGATGTGTATTTCGGCGAGATAACGAGGGGAAAGCTCTGCCGGTACTGGACGACGATGCTGAAGACCCATATACCGCATGAGTTGCGGACACCCTCCCTTAATCTCCTGTACCTCCTGTGCACCGCCGACACGGGCATTGACACGGCGAAGCTTCCGGAGACGCTTTCCATTGAGCCTGATGAACTTGGACGCATAATCAATGCGCTTCATTCTTCAGGTGCGGTGGAGACCGGTTTCAGCCGGATCGGGCCTGTCGATGACCGTGTGCTTTCCGATATTATAAGGGCGCTGTATCACCGGGAGATACTCGGAGAGCATGCGGACAGGATCAGGGCGCTGATAATCGGCGATAAAACCGCTGGTTCAGAAAAGGACGGCGTGCCGTCTTTTGATATAACAATTCCCCCTGCTCCCGGCTCGGAGCTGGTGGCCGTCAAATCCCTTCATCAGATAGCCCTGCACTTTGATATACCGCCGGATGCGGCAGGGCAGGTGCAGATAGCCCTTATTGAACTGTTTGCGGATGTTTTTGCAAGAAACGGCGGCGTTCCGGGGAGTTGCCGTCTTGAATTTAAACTGAAGGGGAACGTCTTTTCCACGGAGATCACGACGCCCCGGGAAAATCTCCCGGTCACGGATGATGACCGGGGTTATTTAAGAGAGTATATCGATGAGTTAAGGGTTGAAAGAACGACGAAAGGCACAAGGGTCATCCTGCTCAAGCATCTCAGCCGGAGATCTGCCCCGGCTTTGTCTTAACCTTAATGTCGCATAAACGAGCAGAGGAGTCCGCCGGAAAACCTCCGGACTCCTCTGCTCCGCCGCCGGTATTTTATGCAACTGCAAGGTGAAGTCAACCTTAATTCCGCACGCCGGAACGCGGCATTGTTGTCAGGGCCGCGCTTATTATGATATAGTTGTCGGGAGGATCGGAATGGGCTCGCGCAAAAGTGACAGGAAATCGGTTTTGATCATTGACGGTTCGAGGGAAAGGGCGGACGGCCTCTCTTCAATTCTGCCCGGGAAATATGAGACCGTCGTGTTCCTTAACGGCCGGGATGCGCTGTCTTTCATAAAAAAAGAAAAGGGCGGCATCGAGATCGTCTTGATGAATATGCACGTTGATGACATGCCCGGCCTGAGGCTTATACGGCGGATTCTTGACGCAGCGCCGTTGCTGGAGATTATTGTTTACACGCAGCAGGACAATACCGACGAGGCTGTGGCCGCGATGGAGGAGGGTGCCTTTTATTACCTTCATGAGCCCCTGCATGAGAAGGAGGTGAATGCCCTGATAGAGCTGGCGGTGGATGAAGCCAACAGGCTGAAAAAGATAAGAGACTATTGCGAGAAAAAGGCCATCCTGTCCAGCCGGAACTTCTCAAAGAGGCTGAGAATGATACGCCACCTGATGGCCAAGATGAGTATCGAGGGAAGGATGCTGAAATCCCATGAAATGCATTATATCCTCCATCCCCGCAAAGAGGATCTCACTTATGAGGAGTTCATCAACAGGCTGTACAGGGTCCCCCTGAGGCGGAGGGAGGAAGAGAAGGCGACCGTCATGATCGTGGATGATGACAGGACATTCCGCAAGGGGACACGCCTGGCGTTAACGGATTATTACAGGGTGCTCGACGCCGACAGCGGCGCGGCAGCCCTGAGGATCGCCGGGGAAAACAGCGATATCGACGTTATACTGCTGGATATCGTGATGCCTGATTACAGCGGCATAGACCTGCTGCCGATGCTGCGGGAGAGACTGCCTCAGGCCGAGGTGGTGGTTGTGACTGCCCACAATGTCACCGGCATCGCGGTCGAGGCCCTGCACAGGGGCGCCTGCATTTTTTTAACCAAGCCCTTTCTCGAAAACAGGCTCCTGAAAAGCGTGGCCGCGGCCCTGCGGACAAAGGTCCTGAAGAAATATCTCAATGAACTGGGCGAGGTGATCACCTGCGAGCGCCCGGTGCATCCCTTTGAGCTGAGGCTCAACCTGCTGGTGGATTTTTATGCGTCGTCGGTACAGAAACAGACGCCGGTCACGCTCGGGCAGGTTTATACAATATTCCCCACATTTGCGGAGTGCGGACACCCCGAAGAGGAAGAGCTGCCCATGGATATAGAGCCGGAACGTCTCCTGGACTGGCTGGTCCGTCGCCTGTCTCCTCCGAAGCCGGCGGTTCGCTGAATCTCCCGCCACATAATCCTTACAGTGGCATAAAACTGCCGCCCGCCGGCAGGAGAGCCCGGCGTAAAACCTTTATAAAGCGATGGGATATCGGAAATATGTCTTTATTGCAGGACGTAACGGAGAGTGAAATTCCAGAGGATGTCGATATGCCGTGCGGGATATGTCCTGAAGGTATCGCAGATAAAGCTTTTCCGCCGGACTCTCCCGCCTGTAGGTGACGTTTTTATGCAACTGTAAAGTAATCTAACCCGTTTCCGGGAGGGGGAGATGAATCGTAAATCTGGTGCCCCTGCCCGGTTCGGATTCCACCTCCACGAGACCATTATGCCCCTGTCTGATAATATCGTGGACAATCGACAATCCCAGACCGGAGCCGTCCGGCTTGGTCGTAAAAAAGGGGTCGAATATTTTCCCGAGGTTATCCTTTTCGATTCCGGGTCCCGTATCTTCAATCCCGATTTTTACGCTCGGGCGTTCAATACCGGTGTCCGGCTGCACGAACTTTCCCGGTGAAGATGTGACGGTAATCCTGCCTCCGGCGGGCATTGCCTGGATTGCGTTGAGGAGGAGGTTGAAGAACGCCCTGTTGAGGCGCAGCGGCTCGCCCGTGATCCCGGGGAGGCCGTCGTGGAGCCTGGAGACTATATTGATCTGCTGGACGAGGCCCTTGCCTTTAAACAGGTTTATGTTTTTTTCGAGGAGGTCGTTGACATCGAGGCTCTTTTTTTCGATGACGTCCCCCGGGTCCGCAAAGGCATATTTCAGGCAGGTATCCGCTGTCTTTGTAATGCGGCCCGCGTCATAGATTATATCATCAAGGTATTCGAGGACGTTTTCCCGGCCTTTAAATTCACTTGCGCCGACAATCTTCTGCGCCTGCTGCGTCAGGAGCATCATGGCGCCTGCGGGATTCCGGATGTCATGGGCTATCTGCCGGGCGACCTGGGTGTACTGCTTGTGAATAAGCGCCTCTTCAGCCAGTTTGCGGCTCTTCTCGTAATCCGACTGGAGTCTTTCATACGGGCGCAGCCGGTTTAATACCATGACAATCCGGCTGGAAATCAGCAGGAACAATGCCTCATCAATGGATGTATACCTTACGGGCTTCACCCTCTCCGCTGATATGGCTATCAGGCACAGAAGCTCCGCCCTGAAGACAACGGGTATGACGCAGTCGGCGCCGAGACGATCGAGCTCCTCGCGGGTCTTATCGTCGGACCTGTCGTAAAAGACCGCGGCAGGCGCATTGACCGCCCGTCTGACGATATGCGTTTCCCTGCCGATCTTCCGGCCGTTGCCGGCCTTTTTCATTTTCAGATCCCACTCCGGGTAGCAGCGCGGGTTTCCCGAGGCGTCCCCGAAATTGTCGGGGATATAAAACGACACGGGGTACAGGTCGATCCCGCGGAAGAAGGAATCCATTACCGCAAAGAAGTCTTCGAGACTCACGACTCTCTCCATGTCTCTTGAGAAGCGTTCTTTTACCTTGTCGAGGTCGTAGCGGGATTTTACCAGTATCGCATCCGGGATGGTCTGAATCCTGTTTCTTATGAACGGATAGCTTTCAAGGGCCATGATGAAAAAAAGCGGCGTTATCAATGCGGTAAAGAGTATGTGGTAAGGCTCGATAACCCTGTAGAACAGGGCGTACAGGCTCAGATATACTGTTGTGAGAAAGAGATATGTGACCAGTCTTGCCACACCCCTGCTGATAAAAACCTTTATATCCAGAAGCTCGTGTCTTACGATTGTGTAAGGAAAAATAACATTAAGTATTACGATGCCGATGGTTCCAAAAGGATATAAATTAATGCCGAACACAAGAGGGAATGTGGTGAGACCCCCCGTGAAACCGATAAGCAGGGCAGTAAACAAATATTGTGCCTGTTTTTGCTTCTGTCCCCTTAATATCTTTTTTGCCCGATATAACTTGAATATTCCCCAGAATACCAAGCAGTTAAACATTAGCGGGAAAAAATAGTATACATATCCTGCATCAGGATAATATAAAAAACCGCCCTTTGCACTTACACTTTTTACAAATTCACCGGGAAACAGCAGGGCCGTCACAAAGTAGAACACGGTAACCAGATAACCGGCCAGGAGAAACTTTTTTTCTTTTTCCGTCTTCTCCAGGAACGACATCACGAAATGAACAAAAAAGACCGGGATGAAGACAGCCGAAAGGTTCAGCCACCTCGACCAGAAAAGGGCTGTATCGTAATCTTCGGTGCTCCATCCCATAAACAGCCCGAGACTCCAGAGCGCGAGAAAAAAACTGAACAAACTCCAGGTGATGTTTGCGGCTTTCCGGGGATTGTGGAGCAAAACAAAGATGCACGTTGCGGAGCTGAGGATGAAAATCAAAAATCCTGATACCGACAGGTAATTCAATGTTTCAGGGTGCATGCTCAGGAATTCATCTTTTTTTATGTAAACTCAGATACTGATAGACACCGTAGGGGTCCACATCTATATAAACATTTTCCAGGTCGTTTAAATCTTCCGAGAGGGTTTTCATTTCATCCGAATCCTTATACTGCAGGTACCACTCTCCAACATATTCCATCCACAGCCTTGTAGGATTTTCCGGGTGCGCGTTTGTGACCAGGAGGCAGCCGCCCGGAGCCAGTTTGCCCCACAGGCGTTTTGTGAGCTTCTTTGCCGACATGGTGTCAAAATAATCAAACATGCCGCTTGAGTACATGAAATTGAAGCTCTCCTCTTTTGCCTTAAGGATGGTCCTGAGGACGTTCCCCCTGTGCAGGAGCAGTTTCCCGGAGAACCCCCTGAGCCCGAAGCCGGCCGTATCCAGCGCCTCATCATCCTGGTCGAACAAGTGTATCTCCGAGTCTTTCAGGTAACCGTCCCTGACGGCCTCGACAATCTCAATGGCGGAGCCGCTTCCGATGGACGCGATGCTCCTGTAACCGCCCTTTATCAGGCGCTCCTTGAGGAAACAGACCCTGTATTCATTCGCCCTGCAGTTTTCGGTCTCAAGGGTGAAGGCGTTGAGGTATGCGCCCAGGCCCGTGTAGCCGCAGTACCTGGGGCCCCGCCTGCCGTCCCATATCAGCGACATCAGGCCGAAGTCGCCGGGATAGCCCCTCGGTTTTTCATAACTGTACCTGCACAGGGCGGACTGGTTTGTCAGGAACAGTATCTTCTGCTGGAAGGCCTTCTTGAAGTGCTGCTCGTGACAGGCCGAGAGGAAGTTCCTGTAACCCTGGTACAGGGAGAGCATCTCCTTCAGGCCCTGAAAGGCGGTCTTCTCCCCTGCCTCCTCGACGCTGTGAGGCAGGGTCTTTATCTTTTTCAGGAGTTTCCGGACAAAAAATTCCGAAATGCCGGGGACATTGGTCTCTGCTGGATATTGCCTGTTTTCTTTTTTCAATTGCCTGAAACGCTGTTTCTCCGGCCTTAACATATTTTGTCGGGGTCCGCCGGCCCCTCCACCCCGGGCAGTGAGAGCCGCACCGGACCGTCCGGCTCGCGGCATGAACACCTGACCGCGTTATGCAACGTCAGAATATCATGACGTGCATATAACTAATAATACGTTATAATGATTCTAAATGCAAACGCTTTTTCGTCCTCTCCCCGGCAGCCTTGGGGCCGGTGAGTTTCACGAGCTTGTTTCTGGAGGAATGTCCCGAGATTATCTCCACATCCTTCTTGTGAATGCCTAATTCCCGGGAGAGTATGTCAATGAGTTCCCTGTTTGCCTTTCCTTCAACAGGCGGGGAGGACAGTCTCACCTTCAATGCATCCCCGTAAGGGCCGGCGATACCCGGCCGGGATGAGCGCGGCTCGACTTTAACTTTAATTATCAGGTGGTTTTTCCCGGTCTTTCCGGCCATCGATCATGCAAACACAACCTTCATCCTGATTATATTCCCGCCGTCTGAAACCCTGCCGATTGCAAGAAGTTCCCCCTGTGGGGATTTTATTCTTATTCCGGGGGCGGTTTTAATATCCCCGGCAAAACCGCCGGCAATGTCCGCCCTTACGGGGGTTCCGTGCGTCACCCCCCGTACAAGGGTTTCATTTATCCTCAGTTCCGGCAGCCAGGACAGCGCTTCATCCATCGTATAGACACCTTTGCCGGCTCCGGTTGTCTTCAGTTCTTCAAATGACAGGCTGTCGCTGACTTTAAACGGCCCTATCGCCGTGCGCTCAAGCCCGGACAGGTGCGCGCCTGTTCCCAGTTTCCTGCCGGCATCATGGCACAGTGTCCTTATGTAAGTGCCGCTGGAGCAGCGGACCAGGAACGTGACAAAAGGGAGGTCGATACTCAGGATATCCAGGGCGTGGATATTGACCTCCCTTGTCCTGCGCTCGACATCGATGCCTTTCCTTGCGTATTCATAAAGGGGCCTGCCTTTGTGTTTCAATGCGGAAAACATCGGGGGATGCTGGAGTATCCTGCCACGGAACGACCTGAGGGTCTCCTCAACAACGCCTGCGCCGAGCCCGGCTGTAGCGGCCTTTTCAATTACCCTGCCGTATGCGTCCTGCGTGTCGGTGGTCTCGCCGAGCTTCATCACCGCCCTGTATTCCTTGTCAAGCCCGGAGAGATATGATGCAAGGCGGGTGGCCCTGTTGATGCAGACAAGCATGAGGCCTGTGGCCATGGGATCAAGCGTGCCGGTATGTCCGGCTTTTTTGACTTTCAGTATGCGCTTCACCCTTGTTACGGCGTCCTGTGAGGTTATATCCCTCGGTTTGTTGATGCTGATTACAGCGTCCATTTACATGTTATTCAGCCTTGCAACGGCAGCATGTCCCGCCGGGTTTATGCAACGTTAAAGGTTAACCTTACAGTGGCATAAAAATGCCGCCCGTGGGCAGGGGAGTCCGGCGGAAAAGCTTTATCCGCGATACCTTGGAGAGTATTCCGCACGGCATATCGACATTCTTTGGAATTTCACTCTCCGTTACGTCCTGCAATAAAGACATATTTCCGATATCCCATCGCTTTATAAGGGTTTTACGCCGGACTCCCCTGCCGGCTTGTGCAACATTAAGGTTAACTTCCCTTCAACGCCGCCCTGACAGCCTTCAGCACCTTCTCCTGCACCTCTTTCAGGGTGCCGTTGACCGTGCACCCCGCAGCGGCGACATGTCCGCCGCCGTTGAAACGCTTTGCGATCTTCTGCACATTGACCCTGCCCTTTGAGCGGAGGCTTATCTTGAAGGATTTCATGCCGTCCTGCCTGAAGAAAACGGCGACGTCGATCCCCTTGACTTTCCTCGGATAGTCGACGAAGTCTTCGGAATCCTCGGCGGTTGCGCCTGCTTTCCTGAACATGGCCCTTGTGGTCGTGATCCATGCCACGCCGTCTTTCTTCTCAAGTGTCGAAAGGGAAAGCCCCAGCAACTTCATTGACCTGAAAGGGATGCTTTCGTATACATCTTTTGTTATGTCCCATGGCTTCGCCCCTGCCTCGACAAGGCTGGAGGCGATTTTCAGGGACTCAGGGGATGAATTGGAATATCTGAACCCCCCCGTGTCCACCAGGATCGCCGCATACAGGTTTTCGGCCATGTTCTTGTCAATGGGTATCCCGAGGGCGGTCAATACCTTGTAAACAAGCACGCCTGTTGCAGCGGCGTCAGGGTCGATAAGGCTTGCCGACAGTGATCTGTAAAATCCGGATTTTCCGGCGCCGGCGGGCAGCACGTGATGGTCTATTACAGCGGTCTTTGCCGCCCTGAGTCCCTTGAAACCCGTCCTTTCAGGGTCGTTGCAGTCCACTATAAAGAGGACGTCGAATTCCCTGCGTGGAGGTTTGAGCTTTACTTTTTTCGAGGAAGGCAGAAACCGGAGGTTTTCAGGCACAGGGTCCCTGCTGAGGACACAGATGTCCCTTTTCCCCATCTTCCGCAGGCCGAGCGCAAGGGCCAGGGAAGAGCCCAGGGAATCCGCCTCCGGGTTTATATGCCCCACTATCAGGAAAGAGCTGTTGCGCCTGATGAGATTGAGAAGTTCAGAGGAGACTTTCGTCGTCGTCAAGAGAGCTCCTTTCCGATTTGAGATCGCAGAGTATTTTATCAATCTTCCTGCCGTATTCCATTGATTCGTCGATCCTGAAAGTAAGCAGCGGCACGTACCGCATGTTCAGTCTTCTCCCGAGTTCGCTTCTTATAAACGATGATGTCGAGCTGAGCTTTCTCACTGTTTTTTTGCCGTCCCTGTCATCAAGGACACTCAGGTACACGGTTGCATGCCTGAGGTCGTCACTGACCTTTGTCCCGGTGACCGTGACAAACCCGAGGCTCTTGTGCTTGATCTTATTCATTATAATATCGGCGATTTCTTCCCTTATTAAATCACCGACCCTTGCCGAACGTTTGTATGGATGCATGGTTGTCTGAAATCAGTGTCTGTCGTAAATTACAGCCGCTGCCTGTTCCCGTGCGGCCCCGAACATATCAGGCCTGTCAGGGAGCTGCGGGAACGGTTCCGGACGGGCCGGAATGACAGACAAACAGACCGGCTTTATACACAGACCCCGGTATAAGCCGGCGGCTGAAGATTTTCAGTATTACAGCATCTCCATGGTTGAATCGATCAGCTCAACGGAGTGCGTTCCTGAAACCAGGTTCCTGATTTTTTCAAACACCCTGTTTACCATGACCGTTTCATTGGAGACATATGCCACGCCTATAACACTCCTCTGCCAGAGGTTGTTCGCGTCCACTTCCGAGACCGAGACATTGAATTTGTTTTTTATCCTGTCGATCAGGCTTCTGACGACAATCCTCTTGGATTTCAGGGAGTCCGCCCCTGGTATGTGCAAATCCAGAGTGAGCAGACCGACTATCATCTCTCTGAAATCTCCGGCATTGGCCCCTTTCACCTTACAGTTGCATGAAAATACCGCCTGCGGGCAGGGGAAGCCGCAGGTTTTACGGCGGACTCCTCTGCACGTTTATGCAACATTAAGGTTAAGGCAGTGTTAAGATTTATTTGTCCGTTTGGTACAACCCCTGTTTCCTACTCCAGCTTTGCGGCGACTTCCTCTTTTATATAATTCTCGAGAATGTCGCCGATCTTCAGGTCATTGAAATTTTCCACCATTACGCCGCATTCAAATCCGGACTGGACTTCCTTCACGTCGTCTTTGAATCGTTTGAGGGAAGATATCTTCCCGTCGTAAATGACGATGCTGTCCCTTATAACCCTTACCCCCGCGCTCGCCCTGGATATCCTGCCGTCGAGCACATAACAGCCGGCAACGGTTCCAAGCCGGGATACGTGAAAGATATTTCTCACCTCCGCCCTCCCGAGAACCTTTTCCGTGATTGTGGGCTCAAGGAGGCCTTCAAGCGCTTTCCTGATGTCTTCAATGGCCTCGTAGATTACGTTATAGAGCCTGACGTCAACGCCCTCCCGGTCGATGATCGAGGCGGCGTTTGCATCGGGACGCACATTGAATCCTATGATAATGGCGTTTGACGCGGCGGCAAGAACCACGTCCGATTCATTGATGCCCCCTACGCCCGAATGTATTACATTCAGCTTGACCTGCGGGTGGGTTATCTTGGAGAGGGCGTCCTTCACCGCCTCAACGGAACCCTGGACGTCCGCCTTGATGATGATATTGAGGTCCTTGATTTCACCTTCCCTGACTTTTTCAAACAGGTCGTCAAGGGTCAGCTTTTTCTTCCTGGCGATCGCGGCTGTCCTGCGTTTCTGGAGCCTGTTCATCGCTATCTGCCTGGCCTTCCTTTCATCCGCCATGACAGCGAATATATCCCCTGCCTGCGGCACCTCGGGAAAGCCCACCACCTCAACGGGAGTGGAAGGCCCGGCCTTTTCGATTTTCCTGCCGGTATCGTCCACCAGGGCCCTGACCCTGCCGGCAATGGTGCCGACAAGAAAGGGATCGCCTATCCTGAGTTCCCCGGAATTGACGAGAACGGTTCCGACAGGGCCTCTCCCCTTGTCAAGCTTGGCTTCGATGATCGTCCCCCTTGCAGGCCTGTTGTAATCCGCCTTCAGCTCCATCATTTCCGCCTGGAGAAGTATCATCTCGAGGAGCTGTTCGATATTTGTTTTCTGTTTTGCGGATACCTCCACAAATATATTCTTGCCTCCCCACTCTTCAGGAACAATGCCGTACTGCGAAAGCTCGTTTTTGACTTTCGATACATTGGCCTCGGGCTTGTCAATCTTGTTGACCGCCACCACTATCGGCACATTGGCGGCCTTTGCATGGTCTATCGCCTCTATTGTCTGGGGCATGACACTGTCATCGGCCGCAACGACAAGCACAACGATATCCGTTACCTTTGCGCCCCTTGCCCTCATGACCGTGAACGCCTCATGACCCGGAGTGTCGAGAAAGGTTATCTCCTTGTCCTTCAGCCTGACCTTGTAGGCGCCGATATGCTGTGTAATTCCTCCGGCTTCCGTTTCCGTAACCCTTGTCTTTCTTATCGCGTCAAGCAGGGTGGTTTTCCCATGGTCCACATGCCCCATAATGGTGACAATGGGCGGGCGCGGGCTGAGCGCCGACTCGTCGATATCCTTTTCCTCAAGTATAGCCTCTTCGTCTTCAACGCTTGTGGCCTCTATTTTTATATTGTACGACTCTGCAATAATCTGGGCTGCGTCGGGATCAACCGGCTGGTTGATCGTGGGCATGTAGCCGAGTTCCATGAACTTCTTTATGACATCATTGAGCTTCTGTCCGATAAGTTCGGCGAATTCCTTTACAGTGGTTCCTTCCTGAAACTTGAGGACGCGCTTCCGCGGCTGCGTTGCGGCGACAACGGGCTCGGGCTTCCTGGGATGCGCATGGTGCTTTTTATCGTGTTTCTTGAACCTGGGCTTGAAGTCGAACCCCTTTTTTGACACCTCCACCCTTCGTATGGAATCGAACGCCCTTTGCATCCCCGGTTTCCCCTTGAATTTCGCAAGCTTTCCGGTATCTATTTCCTTTTTAAACCTGTCGGGGACGATTATTTCCTCCTCGGGTTCGGCTTTGCCCTTCTGCGGCTGTTTCTGGGCCTGCCCGGCGGTTGTTGTCTCAGGGGTCTCCGCCGGCTTTCCGGTCTTGCGGTCCTCAGGGGGGTGTGAGGGTATCGGGGGCTTTTCTTTTTTCTCAGGTGGGGCGGACTTTTTTTCGGCGCTGATCCTGCCTTCTTTTATGAAAATATCAATCAGTTTTTTTGCCGTTTCCTCGTCGATATTGGACATGTGGGACTTTACTTCCCTGCCGAGTCCCGCAAGCCGGGCGATAATTTCCTTGTTGCTTATATTTATCTTTTTTGACAGTTCGTATATTCTCATTCGTGCACTTATCCCTCTGAAAAATCCCCTTGCCGTCGTTCCCTTCCCCCGTTGAGAAAGAACGTTTCTTTCATCAGGCGGCCCCGGGTTTCAGGGTTGTAAGATTGCCTGGATTAATGTTATCATAACCACTCTTTTTAAAGCAAACCCGGTTGTCCGGTGACAAAGAGGGATGCCTGTTCATTGCGGGGCCGTGAATATCCGGGAGTAAGGGCGGGCATCATTCGGAAAATGCGGTTGTTTCAAGGAGGGAAATCACCCTATGGCGGTTTGTTCTGTTTGTGGAAAAAAGAGGGCGTCAGGCAATAACGTCAGCCATGCCAACAACAAGACAAAACGCGTGTTCATGCCCAATCTCCAGAGGGTCAGGATACAGGCCGGGCACGGCACGAGAAGGTTGCATGTCTGCACGAGATGTCTTCGTTCCGGAAAGATAAAAAAGGCCGTATAATCAATGTTGCGGGCCGCCTGTGTTAGCGGCCGGCCCGCAATATTTGTACGCAGATGCACTCCCTTCGCAATATCCTCGGTAAGTTTGTCAGGGACTTCGGCCTGGAAGGCGGAGTGGCCGTTAATGCCGTGAGGCGCCAATGGGCGGATCTTGTCGGGCAGACAGTCGCAGCGCATACATTTCCCGATACAATCAGGGGCGGGATACTCACCCTTATCGTGGACACCCCCCAGTGGATGCACCACCTCGGTTTTTACAGGGAGGAGATTTCCTCAAAGCTCAAGCCCTTTAATATCTCCGGTATACGGTTCAGACTCGGCGTCCTCCCCGGAGAATGCGCGAAGCGCCCTGCGGAAGAAGGTGCCGGGCTTACCGAAGAAGACCTGCGATACATCGAAAATACTGTCAGGAATGTAAAAGACGAGGAACTGAAGGAGAAATTCAGGACCCTGATCGCCCACGGGCTGACAAGGGGGAGATTGAGAAGCGGGAGCCGGCCGCGGTCCGAAGCCGTTTAGGGAGTTTGTGTGTTATCATGATTACATGGGGATTGATGAAGATATGAGGGTAACGCCGGATACTGATGTCATCGCCCTGAATATGCCTTTCGCAGATAACTCTTTTGACGGCGTTACCTGCAGCGGGGTGCTGCAACATCTGAAAGAGTCCGCAAGGGCGCTGGCCCGGACCCCCCCCGGCGAATGAAGACCCTCGTTGTTCATCTGGTCGATGACCTGAATGTCGGGGGCCTGGAGAGAACCCTCGCCGTTATTGTAAAAAACCTGGATAAGGAGAGGTACAGGACCGTCGTCTGGTGCCTGATCGGAGGGGGACTGATCGCTGATGAGCTGCAAGGACATGGATTTGAAGTGGATATCCTCGGTCTTTCGACTTCAGACAGGATGCGCAGCCTGTTCAGGCTCGCGCGCAGGCTCAGGCAGGAAAGGGCGGACATCGTTCACTGCTGGGGCGTTTCAGCAGGCGTGTGGGGAAGGGCGGCCTCGGTACTGTCCCGCGTGCCTGTAAGGCTCGTTCACGTGCAGAATACGTATTACGATCTCAGCAGGAGGGATCGCTTCAAGGAACGCTTTCTGAGCATGTTTACCGAGAGGATCATTGCATGTTCGGAAGCGGTGAGGACATGTCTCGTGGACTTCATCGGCATCAAAGGCCACAGAATCGAGACCGTCCATAACAGTGTCGATGTCCGGAAATTCAGGAGAATACACGATACCCGCAGGGTGCGCGCTGAATTCAACCTGGCAGAGGAGGACACCGTTGTAGGAAATGTGTCGCGTCTTGTTCCGGTCAAGGGCCACCACTGCCTCCTGGCGGCATCGGTGAATGTCCTGAGGAAATTTCCGGATATTAAATTCCTCGTGGTCGGCGACGGCCCTCTTAAAAAAGATATCGAGGCCGCCGCATCCGAAGACCCGGTGATGAGGAGGAATTTCATCTTTACCGGCTACCGCGAAGATATCCCGCGGCTCTTGTCCGTCATGGATGTTTTCGTGCATCCGTCCGGGATGCGCGAAGGCCTGCCCCTGGCTGTTGCCGAGGCCATGGCGTGCGGGATTCCCGTGGTAGCCGGGGATGTGGGCGGGACTTCGGAGATTGTGAAACACGGCGAAACCGGCCTGCTGGTGCCTCCGGGTGATATCCATGCATTGGCCGACAGCATTGTTTTTCTTGTTGAGAATCCGGAGAAAGCCCGGCGGATGGGCATGAAGGGGAGGAAATCGGTTGAAGAGAGGTTTTCATCCGGCCTCATGGTGAATAAAATCGAAAACCTCTACGACAGACTGATGGCATTACATAAACCTGCAGGGGAGCCCGCCGCAACAGCCCTGTTTTAACCTTAGCGTAATGTTGACAGGCCTGCTTGCAGGAGAGTGCGCACGGGGGTTTCAGCCTGTCAACGTCACGTCATGCCGACTCGGCCTGTTTTTTATAGGTCAGGATCGGTTTTTCCCTCTTTGTTATCACGTCTTCGGTTATAAGGCACTCCTTGATGTTTGTCTGCGAGGGCACTTCATACATGACATCGAGCATTACGTCTTCAAGAATCGCCCTCAATCCCCGGGCGCCGGTCCTGCGCCTCACCGCCTCTTTTGCTATGGCCTCAAACGCCTTGTCGGTGAATTTCAGCTTGACATTGTCGAAGGAGAGCAGTTTCTGGTACTGCTTTATCAGCGCGTTCCTGGGCTCCGTGAGGATTCTTATGAGCGCGGATTCACCGAGTTCGTTCAGTGTCGCCACAACGGGAAGCCGTCCCGTGAATTCGGGTATCAGGCCGTACCGGATGAGATCCTGTGGCTGCACCATCTTCAGGATGTCGCCTATCTTCTTTTCGCGTACGCCGGGGGGCACGGAACCGAAGCCGACGGTTTTCCTGCCCACCCTCTCCTCGATGATCTTCTCCAGCCCTACAAAGGCGCCGCCGCAGATAAACAGGATATCCGTGGTGTTCACCTGCAGGAATTCCTGCTGCGGATGCTTCCTGCCGCCCTGTGGAGGGATATTGGCCACCGTCCCTTCTATGATTTTCAGAAGGGCCTGCTGGACGCCTTCGCCGGATACGTCCCTTGTGATGGATACATTTTCGGTGCGGCGGCTTATTTTGTCTATTTCGTCGATATATATGATACCGCGCTGCGCCCGTTCCACGTCGTAATCCGCCGCCTGCAGCAGCTTCAGGATTATGTTTTCAACGTCCTCGCCGACATAACCCGCCTCTGTCAGTGTCGTGGCGTCGGCGATGCTGAAGGGCACATCAAGCATCTTTGCAAGCGTCTGGGCGAGTATGGTCTTGCCCGTGCCTGTCGGGCCGATAAGCAGGATGTTGCTTTTCTGCAGCTCGACGCCGGACTTCTGCGGGCTGTTTATCCGCCTGTAATGGTTGTGCACCGCGACCGAGAGTATCTTTTTCGCGGTGTCCTGCTCAATGACGTAATCGTCAAGAAATTTCTTGATCTCCTTGGGGGTCGGCAGCTTCCGCGAGACGTTTATGTCAAAGGATGAGTCGAACTCTTCGGCCATTATCTCGTTGCACAGCCCCACGCACTCGTCGCATATGTACACCGTCGGGCCTGCAATGAGCTTTCTGACCTCTTTCTGGCTCTTTCCGCAGAAAGAGCATTTCAGGAAATTATCATGTGAATGCATCATTTTCTTGTTACCCATTGTTGTTATCCGAAGGTTTTTTTATGGTTTCTATTACTTCGTCAACGATGCCGTATTCCCTGGCATCCTTTGCAGACATGAAAAAGTCCCTTTCTGTGTCCGTCTGGAGCTTTTCAAGGGGCTGTCCCGTGTGTTTTGAGAGGATTTCATTCAGTGTCTCTTTCATCTTCAGTATCTCTTTTGCATGAATCTCGACATCCGTTGCCTGGCCGTGGAAACCGCCCATGGGCTGGTGTATCATTATCCGTGAATGCGGCAGGACATAGCGCTTGCCCTTTGTCCCGGCGGTCAGGAGCAGCGCCCCCATGCTGGCGGCCTGGCCGATGCAATACGTGGCGATGTCGGACTTGACATACTGCATGGTGTCGTAAATGGCAAGGCCGGAAGAAACTATGCCGCCCGGCGAATTTATATAGATATGAATGTCCTTCTCCGGGTCCTCGGTCTGGAGGAACAGCAGCTGCGCTATCACCGTGTTGGCCACCATGTCGTCTATGGGGCTGCCGATAAAGATTATCCTGTCCTTGAGAAGACGGGAGTATATGTCATAGGCCCTTTCGGTCCTGCCGGTTTGTTCTATAACAATTGGTATCAGACTCATGTTTTCTCCTTCGGAATTAAGCTTGCAGCGGCATAAAATGCCGGCGGCGGACTCCCCTGCACGTTTAAGCCGCATTAAGGTTAAGATTCGCTCTGAATGGTTGCCTTCTCAAGCACGAAATCCAGCACCTTGTCGGCCAGGAGCCTGCTCTTCATGGCCTCCATTGAGCCTTCCCTCACTGCATACAGCTTTCTCACCTCTTCGGGCCTGAGATTGTTGCGTGCGGCGATTTCCTCTATCGCCTTGCCGACATCTTCCTCGTCTATCCGTATGTTTTCCTTTTTGGCGATGGCTTCAATGATGATTACGCCCTTGACGTTTTCCTTTGCCTTCAGGGCGTATTCTTTCCGGAGTTCTTCATCCGGCTTTACGGGCTCGCCTTTTTTCATGGCCTCTTCCTTTGCACTTTCAACGAGTGAGGTTATTTCATCGTACACCATGCTGCCCGGGACATCGATGTCATGCCTTTTTATCAGCTCGTCCAGGATTTCCCTTTTGTAATCCAGCTCTATCCGGCCTTTTTTCCTGTTGCTTATGTTTTCACGTATCCTGTTCCTGAGCTCCTCCATGTTCCCGCAGCCCGCCTCTGCCGCGAGCTCATCGTCGAGGGGCGGGATGTTCTTCTTCTTTGTCTCGGTTATCGATACCCTGAACCGGACTTCCCTGCCTGCCACTGTCCTGTTCGGATGATTCTCTTCAAAATTAATCGTCACCGTCACCGTCTCGCCTTTTTTCCTGCCCGTCAGGGCCTTGCTGAATTCCGCTGGCATGACCTCCGAGCCCACCACTAACGGAAATTCGCTGTAGGACAGCTCCTCGTTCGGCTTCCCGTCAATAAACGCCTCGCTGTCCACAATGGCCATATCCCCCTCCTTCAGTTCTTCATCGGAGACCGAATAGAGCGCCTTGCTTTCCTGCAGGCGCTTCAGGGCATTTTCCACTTCCCCGTCCTCTACCGTGAATGTCTTTTCTTTTAAAACAATACCTTCATAGTTGATTTCTTTTATTTCCGGCCTTACCTCTACCGTCACGCTGAATGAAAGGGGCTGGCCCGGCTTCAGTTCCACTTTCTCGTTCATGTCGGGATAGCTGACGGGCTCTATATTCGCCTCCCTGACGGCCTTGACATAGTATTCAGGCACGATTTTCTCTATAATCCGGGCATCCACGTTTTTGCCGAATTTTTTAACGAGTATGGCCCGCGGCACCTTGCCGGGCCTGAATCCGGGAATCCTTGCGGTCGTCCTCAGCTCGTTATAGGCGCTGTCGGTCTCCGCCTGTATGACATCCCTCGGGATGCTGATCGTGAGTTTTCTTCTTGTAGGGGACAGTTCTTCTACTTTCTGGAGCATTTATACCTCTATCATGATTTATTTTGATAATAATCTTAGACTGACGGAAGTCATTTGTCAATCAACCGGTCTCGGGTGGATAAAGCCGGACACTATCTGTATTATAATAAACAATCGTCCGATTTTGCCATAACTCACAAAAATAACCTTGATGTTGCATTAACCTTAATGTTGCATAAGCCGGCAGGCGGTGGTTTTATGCCGCTGTAAGGTTAACCTGACCACCGCCGGCGGGTGTTTTCAGGTACTGCAGGGGGAACCCTTATGGAAAGATATATTTCAGTGGTTATTCCGAACCACAACATGGCGGCTGTGATCGGCAGGTGTCTCGAGGCGGCCTTTGCAGCGGAATATGAAAACTTCGAGGTCATCGTCGTGGATGACTGCTCTGACGACAATTCCATTGAGGTCATAGAGGGGTTTCCGTGCAGGCTCATACGGCTTGAGGAACGCTCCGGCGCGTCAAAGGCAAGAAACACCGGGGCGCTGAACAGCAGGGGCGAGATCATATTCTTCACGGATGCGGACTGCCTCCTCCTGAGAGATACGCTGTCAGCCGTAAACAGGGCCTTTTCGGAAACAGGCCCGGATGTCATTGTCGGCGGGACATACACGCGGATACCTTGCGACAGGGGTTTTTTCAGCATATTCCAGTCGGTGTTCATAAATTACTCGGAGACCAAGAACGCGGAGAATCCCGATTACATCGCCGCGCACGCGCTTGTAATCGATGCCCGCACATTCAGAGACAGCGGGGGGTTCCCCGAGGATTTCCTGCCGATTATCGAGGATGTCGAATACTGCCACAGGCTGCGGAGGGCCGGGTGCAGGCTGGTGATGAAGCCGGACATCCAGGTGCGGCACATATTTGATTTCTCCCTGTCAGGGTCCCTGCGCAACGCCTTCCGTAAATCGAAGTACTGGACCATGTATTCACTGAAAAACAGGGACCTGCTGGCTGACTCGGGCACCGCATCCGCAGAGCTCAAGACAAACTCGGCCTCGTATTGTCTGAGCCTGCTGCTTTTGTCGCTGTGGTTCTTCACGCAGAAAAGCGGCCTGCTGTTTCCGGTCGTGTTCGTCCTGATAATAAATATATTCATCAACAGGCGGCTGTTCAGGGCGTTTTTTGAGGCAAAAGGGGCGGTGTTCGGCACACTGGCCGTGCTTTATTACACGGCGCTCTATCCGCTGCCCGTGTGTATGGGTGCTGCCGCAGCCCTGACGGAACACTTTCTCGACAGGAGGAAATAGCAAGTCCCTGCCCCGGCGGGATTTGTACAGCTGTAAGGTTGCTGCAACAAGGAAAAAAAAGAAATGCAATATTCGCCTTTTCGCCATGCCCTTTCGGTCTTCCGTAAACGGAACCCTGTCCAGCTGACTTTTTTCGTGACCGCAAGGTGCAATGCGGCCTGCCCCTTCTGCTTCTACCTTTCGGACAAAAATCCCCCGGCGGAGAGGCGGCCCGAGCTGTCACTTGATGAAATCCGCAGGATATCACCCTCGGCGGGACGTCTCCTGTGGCTGGCGTTTTCCGGCGGGGAGATATTTTTAAGGGAGGATATAGCGGAGATAGCAGAGGTGTTTTATAAAAACAACAGGCCTTCCATCATCCTTTTCCCCACCAACGGGTTGATGACCGGCGTAATAACGGAAAAGACCGAGGATATTCTGAAACGCTGCAGAAAGAGCACGGTTGCGGTAAAGCTCTCGGTCGAGGGGCCCGAGGATGTCCATGATTCGATCAGGGGCAGGGGCAGTTTCCGCAGGACAATGGAGACATGCGCGGCGCTGCGGGGCCTGCTTGATGCGTATCCCAATTTCGAACTCGGTATAAATACGGTGTTCTGCTCCGCAAACCAGGACAGCATGGACGAGGTCATTGAACTGGTCAAGGGGCTGGACGGAGTCAGGACCCATACGGTCTCGCTGATCCGCGGGGAGATCGCGGATGCGGGCCTCAAAGAGGTTGATATTGAGAAATACCGCCGAACAGCGGACAAACTCGCCGCCGGCCTCAAGAAGGGGACATCGGCTGTCTACCGTTTCAGGGGCGCAAGGATAAAGGCTGCGCAGGATATCCTGCAGCGCAGGCTTATTTATGAGACAGCGCTTAGGAACAGTCAGATGATCCCCTGTTATGCCGGCAGGCTGAACGTGGTTCTCACGGAATCCGGGGATGTATATCCATGCGAGTCCTTTTCAATGAGACTCGGCAATGTGAGGGATGGAGGTTATGACATCGGGGCCGTATTGAAGAGCAGGAAAGCACGGGACAGGATACGGTCCATCAGGGACAACGGCTGTTTCTGCACCCATGAATGCTATTTCATGACGAACATCCTGTTTAATCCCCGTGTATATCCAAAACTGCTGAAGGAATATCTGCAATTGCGGGGGCGATATGATGATTGATACTTTAAAAAAGGTCTTCGGATTTGAGGCGTTCCGCCCCGACCAGGAGGCCGTTATTGAAAACATACTCGAAAAAAGGGACGTCTTTGCAGTGATGCCCACAGGCGGGGGGAAATCCCTCTGCTATCAACTGCCGGCCCGGATAATGGAAGGCGCGGTTATTGTCATAAGCCCGCTTATCTCCCTTATGAAGGACCAGGTGGACGCTGCCTGTGAAAACGGCATACCCGCGGCTTTTGTAAACAGCTCCCTGTCCGCCGCGGAGGCATCCGCGGTGTACCGCAGGCTCAGGGAGGGTTCGCTTGAACTTCTGTATATTGCGCCGGAGCGCTTTGCAATGCAGGGGTTCCGGGACATGCTCGGGACGGTGCGGGTCTCCCTGTTTGCCGTTGACGAGGCTCACTGCATCTCGGAGTGGGGCCATGATTTCCGGCCCGATTACCTCAGCCTGTCGGGAATTACGGAGACGTTTCCCGGCATCCCGGTCGCCGCATTCACTGCAACGGCGACAAAAAAGGTACAGGAAGACATAATCAGCAGGCTCGGGCTCAGGTCGCCCTTCACGGTCCGCGCCTCATTCAACCGCCCGAATCTCTTTTACAGGGTAAAGCCCAAAAAGGGGCTTGAGCGCCAACTGCTCGAATTTCTCGAAAGCCACGCCGGCGAGCCCGGGATAATCTACCGCACCACGAGGGATTCGGTCACGGCCCTTGCCCGCACACTCACGGACAACGGCATCAGGGCCCTGCCTTACCATGCGGGGCTGACACAGGAGGAGCGTAAGAGGAACCAGGAGGCGTTCAACCGGGATGAGGCCGCTGTTATTGTTGCGACGATAGCCTTCGGCATGGGGATAGACAAGTCCAATGTCAGGTTCGTTATCCACGCGGACTTGCCCAGGAATATCGAAGGCTACTACCAGGAGACCGGGCGGGCGGGCCGCGACGGCGAACCAGCCGAGTGCATACTCTTTTTCGGCAGGGGGGACATTCCGCGGCGCAGGCATTTTATCGAGCGGATACCGGATGAGACGGAGCGGGCCGTTGCCGCTGAAAAGCTCTGCCAGATGGTGAAGTACGCCTCGCACAATGTGTGCAGGCGCCGCCATCTTCTCGGGTATTTCGGGGAGGATTACGGCGCGGAAAACTGCAATGCCTGCGACATATGCACGGGTATCGTGGATATGGTTGATATTACGGTTGATGCGCAGATATTCATGTCCGCGGTATCAAGGACGGGGCAGCGCTTCGGAATCAGGCATATTATCGACATAGTCACGGGAGCGGACACGAGGCGCATCCGCGGGCTGAGGCACAATGAAATCAGGACCTACGGGGCAGGCAGACACAGGGACAGGATGCACTGGCAATTCATAGTCGATGAACTCCTTGCCCAGGAGGCCGTATACCGGGAAGGCGACAGGTACCCGGTGCTGAAACTGACGGAAAAGGGCAGGGGGATACTCTTCGGAAAAGAGAAGATCAGCGCACTGAAAAGGCAGGACCCCGGCAGGAAACAGCGTGCCGGAGCGGGGGACGGATTTGAGCCTTATGACGAGGCCCTTTTCAGGAAGCTCCGGGCGCTCCGGAAAAAACTCGCCGACGAGCATCAGGTGCCGCCGTACATAATATTTTCGGACAGGTCCCTCCATGAGATGTGCAGGCGCTATCCCGCCTCCCTGCCGGACATGGCAAGGATCAGCGGCGTGGGCGACGCCAAGCTTAAGCGGTACGGAGAGGAGTTCATCAGGCAGATAAAAACCTATCTCGATGAAACCCCCGGCATCTCCGTTCCAGCGGGAGAGCCGTCCCCTCCGCCTGAAACCCGGAAAGGCCGGAGACCTGCAGGGGAGACCATTGAGAAGACATACGAGCTCTTCGGAAGGGGGCATTCACCCGGGGAGATCGCTGCAATGCGCAATCTCTCCGTCTCCACGATTACGGCGCATCTTGAGCAATTGATACTGAATGGCCGTGATATAGACATGGACCGCCTTGTCAGCGCCGAAAAACGCGATGCGATAGGAAGGATGTTTCTGACGCTGCAGTCATGGCAGTTGAATCCCGTCATAGAGCACTTCAGCGGCGCGGTGAGTTATGAGGAGGCAAGATTTGTAAGGGCCACTCTGCGGCGCGGTTCAGGCTGAGAGCACAGAGCCGCAAGCTCAGCTTTTGAGCCTTTTTCTCCATAATTCAGCCGCTGTCCACACCGCCGCCAGTATGACGATTATGAGAAACCAGGCTGTTTTCAGGCTGAAGGATGTTATCATTCTTTTTCCCTTGAGGCTTGCATAATCTTTCCTGAGCCAGTGCCGGGAGTCTTTGAAATAATCCCTTTTTTCACGTGACCAGGCGGCGTTGAAGTATCTCAATGTGCGGCCGAAGTATTTTTCGAGGATCAGGTTTTCCTTGAATGCCCTGAGCCCGCTTCTCTGATTACCCCTTTTCAGGAATTTCTCGAGGCTGCGGTCCCTTTCCATTATGTGCAGGAGGAATTCGTACATGAAAGGGTCGGTGACACGCGTGTGGGTCGTGAGGAGCTTTTCATAATCTTCCGGGGAGGTTATTTCATCAACCGGCAATTTGCTGTATTTGCCGGCGCTTTTCATATCATGCTCTCTTAATTCACCGATGGTCAGCCTTGAATAGAATATCCCGATTTCAGGGTCCTTGTGGGCATGACCGAATTCCGTCATCACTTCCTGGCCCCTGAGCCACATGAGCGGCTCGAATGCAGCGGTGTAGCGCCTGACGGCGTCCGGCGTATTCGAGAGACAGAGTCCCAGGAAGAGCAGGTCCAGCGTGACCACAACGGCCAGCGCCCTGATGGACAGCCTCCTGACCGGCCGGGATATTGTTTCGGGCCTGATCCCCTTCCACGTGATTATTGAAAAGAATATCCCGGCAAGCGTATTTATACCCACATCCCTGTAATCCCAGTACCTATTCGGCATCATCCACTGAGTGAATTCGTCAAGCGTGCCGACAAACATCACCGACAGTATCACTGTTATGTATATCGTCCGGTCCCGGATCCTGCGGCTCAGCGCCCTGAACAGGAAATAAGCCAGCGCCCCGTATTCAAGGAAATGAACCGCCTCTTCGGGATGCTCCCTGAGCCGGAGGGTGAAGTATACATATAATCCCGCGCCTGTAAACAGCCAGACATACTGCGATATTTTGCGTACCCGCAGCCTGAAAACGAGAAGGTACAGGATCGCCGCAAGACCGGCGATTATAACAAAGAGGACGGCATAGGTGAAAAACTCCTTCCCTACGCTGTTGTAGACAAACCCCTGTATGCGCCTGGCCACCGGCACAGTGGCAAAGATGGCGGCGGCGCAGAGGAAGACCCACAGCCATGACCTCCGGCACCAGCGGTCGGTTTCTTTTTCTGTTTTTGCGGTCAGGCTCATCTGTAAGAATTTTTACGGCGTCTTCACATGCCGCCCTGCAAAGACCGCCTGGCCCAGCGCTATCCCGCCGTCATTCGGCGGCACAAGCTGATGTGTAAGGGGAATGAACCCCCTCTCCTTTAATGCGTTGAAGGAGCTTTCCAGGAGGATTGTATTCTGAAAAACACCTCCCGACAATGCAGCATGTGATATGCCCGTCTCTTTCCTGACGGATTCAGCGGTGGAGACAATGATCTCCACGATCGTGTTATGGAACTTTCTTGCAATATCCTCTTTAGGCGCCCCCGCCTTCAGGTCCTCGAGTATCATGCGGACTATGGGCGTATGGACGATGGCGTTCTTTTCAATGCTGAACGGATAAGAGGCGTTTTCATCGGATCCGAGGGCCAGTTGCTCAAGCTCCGCGGCGGCCTGCGCATGGTAGGATACCCTGTGCCTCAGGCCCGTTATGGATGCGATAGCGTCAAACAGCCTCCCCATGCTCGTTGTAACCGGTGAGTTGATATCCTTTTTTATCATGTTTATAAAAAACAGCTTTTCCTCCAGCGTCAGGGGAAGAACATCCGCCTTCCCGGCCTCCTCCCCGAGAGTTTCATACAAGAGGGAGATGGCGGACCTGCAGGGCTCCTTTACGGCCCTGTCCCCGCCGGGCAGCCTGTAGGGGCTGAGGTGAAACACCCTTTTGAATCCGCTGTAGGAGGCCGTCAGCACCTCGCCGCCCCATATTGTGCCGTCTGGGGCGTATCCAGTGCCGTCAAATGCGAATCCTATGACGCCGGTGTTGTCGGTTACGCCGTTTTCAGCCATGCAGGACAGTATGTGGGCATAGTGGTGCTGGACCTTGAGCAGCATGGGCCGAAAGCGCCTCTCGCCGTATTTTGTGCTGTAATATCCGGGATGCATGTCCGAGACCACCACCTCGGGCTTTATCCTGAATAAGCCGAGAAAGTCCTCGACAGCCTGCTCATAGAATTCCATGGCAAGCGGGGTATCCAGGTCTCCTATATGCTGCGATATGAACACCCTGTCATCAATGCCGAGGGCGATCGTGCTGTTCATGTATGCGCCGAGGGCAAGCACGGGTTTTTTCAACTTGAAAGGCAAGGTGACCGGCAGGGGTGCAAAGCCCCTTGACCGTCTCACCGGCATCTGCCGGCCTGCCGCGATTCTGACAACCGAGTCATCACACCTCCTGAGGATTCTCCGGTTGTGCGTGAGAAAGTAGTCGGCCGTCCCTGAAAGCCGTGCGAACGCATCCGCCTCATCCGCCACTATCGGCTCATCCGAGATGTTGGCGCTTGTCGCAACCACGGGCTTTCTGAATTTCCTCAGGATCAGGTAGTGCATGGGTGTATACGGCAGGAAGACCCCCGCGCTCCTGTAGCCGGGAGATACCGAAGCCGCCAGTGAGGTCGATGCCTTCTTCTCCACTATCACGACGGGCTTTTCTATTGATGTTATTGCACGCTCCTCGAGGGGAGTGATATTCATCTCCCGCCTGATTGCATCAAGGCCGGGAAACATGACGGCCAGCGGCTTTTCCTCCCTGTGCTTCCTCTCCCTCAACCTCCTGACGGTGTCCTCGCTCGTCGCATCGCATATGAGATGGTATCCCCCCAAGCCCTTGGCGGCGATTATATATCCCTTGCGGATAAGGTTGACGGTTTTCTCAAGCGCGCTTTCTTTTTCACATAACACCTGACCTTCACGGTCGTACAGGCTTATCCACGGCCCGCAGGCGCCGCATGCAACCGGCTGGGCGTGGAACCGCCTGTCCGAGTCCATGTGATATTCTCTTTTGCATTCAGGGCACATGCTGAAATTCCTCATGGAGGTGTTTCTCCTGTCATAGGGCAGTCTTTCCATGATGGTGAAGCGGGGCCCGCAGTTTGTACAGTTCGTCAAGGGATACAGGAATCTCCTGTCCCTCGGTTCCGTGACATCATTCAGGCATTCTTCGCACGCGGAGATGTCGGGAAGGATAAACACCCCTTTGCCGCCCCTGTCCATGCTTTCCCTTATTTCAAAGCCGCTGAAACCGGATTCCTCAAAAAATGCATGCTGGAGGCTGAATATCCTGGAGATATCCGGCTTGTCCCTGTCCACCCGTACGAGGAATTCGTTTAATTTCCCTTCTTCGCCCTCAACCTCGATCAGCACGCCCGTTGCATTGTTCAGAACGTATCCCCTCAGTCCGAGATCTTCGGCCAGTTTGAAGACAAAAGGCCTGAAGCCCACGCCCTGAACGAGTCCGGTTATGTCGATTTTCAGACGCATAATCCAACGTTGCCTTTATCTTGCAGACATGAAAACATCAGTGTCCGGAGTGTGCGGTTGTCAGTGTGCAGGAAAAACACAGGATTCCATTCCGCACCCTCTGCCAATTATCCCGATCGCTTTATAAAGATTTCTACGGCAGGCCCACCCCCCGTCTTTAGCTATTTTTTCCCTTTGCTGCGTTTAATCATGTCAATGGCCTCATTGAGCCTGCGCGTGATCTCTTCCGCCTTTTCCTGCAGTTCCTCGCTCAGATGACTGACCTTGTCCGGGTGGGACCCGGCCATTTTTTCTTTATACGCCCTCGTTATTTCCTCCCATGACGCATCCGGGCCCACGCCCAGCAACGCGTATGCATCATCCAGTGTAAGCGACTGCCGGGATCCGCCGCTTCCGCTTTGCTGCGAGCTGCTGTAATTATCGGCGTGCCGCCGTTTCCCGGACCCTGTTTTTCTGAATAAGAGGTAAAGAAGCAGCCCTGCTGCAATGAGGTCATCCCATAAAAGCGGATGCGCATCAAGGGGGCTTATGATATAGATGGCTATCAATACAGGCCACAGATAATCGAGGAACTTAGTCATTCTACCTCTTTCCCGGCGGTTTTCCATTGTGGAAATTGACTTGAATCATCGACAGCGGAACATCTCGGCCTGCCAGGTCCGGGCGATTTGTTCCATGATGTCTGCGCAATCCGCCGATAAATCTTTTCATCAGAGCCTCTTGCAAAAATATAAAAGCGTCCGCATATGTCATTTCAACCGGCCGGAGAAATCTTTCGGTATCGATGAGGTATAAGACCTCTCTCTTCGCTGCAGTGGCAAACAGAAGGCTTCTGCAAGAGCCTCCTTATTATGGCATTAATTTTATCTTCTTAAGCAACTGATAGTTTCTCTTCGTTCTGAACAATTATTTTGAGATCCTGGTTCGGTGGTGAAAGCGGCAACAAGAACATATTTGCAATATCCTATCGCTTTATAAAGGTTCTCCGGCAGACTCTCCTGCCTGTTTATGCAACATTAAAGTCATACCTGTTGTTTTAAGTATAGCATGACAGGTAGCGATTTGTTAGACAAAAGATTCATTATATAAGTGCTTTTACCCTACCCGTTTCGATAGGCTAAGGACATGCTCTACAAATACTTTTCTTGCATAAAATGCCCTACTGGTGCTACCATGACCCGGCCCTTTTGTGCGTGGTTGTACAAGAACTCTCATCTTGCCAGTTAAAGAATCAAAGCCTTTAGTTTTTATTGTATGTCTCACTAAATTATAATCAGCCTTTACCTGATTATAGACGGTAGAATCTCCGAGATCAAAAGTACCTACCTTAACAAGAATAGACCTTAAGCAAGCGTGATTTTTCGAGCAAAGAAAGGGAAAAAGGTAGAAATGCCCCAATCTATTGGTTAAAGGGTTTATGTAATAACATCGTGAACCAAATTTGAAATCGCCTTTGTCCTTGTATTGAAAATCAGTCATAGAATACCAGTAGTCTCCAAGAAGCAAAATCGAGAAATGTCCTTACGGTACTGACCTCTGGATCATGGCGAACTACAATAGTATTATCATCTGTAGAGCGATTTGAGAAAAGACTTTCCTGGAACTTTTGTAATGCCTCGTTGTATCTCAAGGCGATGGCCGGTTCTTCTGACGATCGAGTCTTCGGAATCTTATCTAATGCCTGTGCAAGCTCCCCTTTCCCATTCTCCTTGAGTCTCCTTATTACACGAGGAAAGAAAGATTCACCAAAATCCAGAACCTGTTCTTTGGATGCGGAGAGATCATCCTTTGTTAAACCATAGAGTATGCTGGAAACCTGCTCAATCTGAAAACTGCTTGCCCTCTTCTTAATAATAGTCGATGCTTTCTTGAGCCTGACCTCATTTGAAATTAATTCCTCATGCAGCGAATGAGTCCACAAATCATTTCTCAGACCAAACAATTGGTTAACACATTTAACAAATACCTTTTTCGCAAATAGAATATGATGTTTATGCCCTATTGTACCCCGCTTATGCCTGAACCAAAATGGCTGAATATCTATATCACCGTGCACCAAACCGTTACGCAGTTTCCAGAACTGTTCTATCCAGTCAGAGAGTTCCTCAGACTCCCCCAAAAGCATAAACAATGCTGTTCTGACCTGGGCCTTTATGCCGTCCTGAGATGCTTTGAGAAGAGATTCGACAGCAGTCTGCAGGTGTATTACTGCATGAGAGTCGTCAACTTCCTGCACTTCAAGGAAGGATCTGTTGAACCACTCAAATGCCCGCAGGAATTTCTTGGCATCTTTCTCGGACAAAGAAGAGTTGCCGTAAAACTGCTGATAAAGATGATTGCTTTTTAAATTGCCTGCATACAACACAAAAGGTGTTTCTATGTGTTTAAGGACATACGGCTTGTAGACTTCGCCGCCATGTTTGCCAAATCCAACCGTGTGAATGCCGTTCAGAATGCAGTCGAAATACTTGTGTTCCGTACTGACGATCAGTCTTCTGTCAACTTCAAGCATGTAATAATTGAAGTGGCTGAAAGAAGCGTCTTCGCGAAGAGTGGAGAGGTTTATATATCTGAGAACGCATGTCAGCTTATCAAGCTTTTGTCGAAGGCTTAACCACTCTTCTTTATTCCGCACATGTGTTACTACGAAACTCCAGCATGGAAGCCTGCCTTCGTAATGCAATCTGAAGCATTCGGCGAGATCGAATAGAGCAGACCTTGTCAACTCACTCTCTTTTTCAGTCTCTGTCTTCATCGAAGGTCTAAGATCAATATCACCAAATGAAAGAGGTTTGTCTACACAAAGGTAAGGGAAGAAAGCGATAACAGGCTTGCTTGAAGTGGGTTCCCTATTTGCTTTGCTATGTTTCTTTTGACTTATTCGGCAGCTCATAGTCTAAAATCTCCGCTGCAGGAAATGGCAGGAACTGGTTATACTTTGCCTCAACCCGCTCTTGGAAAATCTCCCGTTCACCGCTTTGTGACGAGCTCAGGGTTCTTCATTGCTAAGTGTATGCATAATCCCACGAAGTTAACCGGCAAATCCCATTCACAAAAGGCGGATGAATTTATTATAAGTGATCTCTTCATTTTACGATATAGCGGTTGGTCACTTTATTCATGTATAGGAAATTATAAAATCCAGGATATACTTGTGAGTGCTTACCCTTGTTGATAATTGCTGTCAATTCTTCGACTTCCTCTTTGGTAAGTTTAACCGTATATTTTGCCATGGCAGCCTCCTTTTTAGACAAAACATACAATATGTTGCCGTCATATGCAAGTTAACCTTACTTGAGAGTGCCGAGTTCTCGCTATTATAATTCAATTCAAGTATCTTTCCAACTTCCCATCATTTGAAGTACAATTCTAATCCTTTTTCAATTTATCC
>JALSHG010000013.1 GCA_026982355.1 Thermodesulfovibrio sp. | reverse complement strand
CATCAATTCCGCTGAAGTGAAGGAACTCCCGGATAAGACGGAAAGATACTTCAGGGGAAAGGGCACGGGCGCCGTGCCCCCGGTCGTGCCCCTGTGCGGAAAGATAGAGATGGAAATCGCCCAGCTTCCGCCTGACGAGGCAGGGGAGTTCCTTGATGACCTCGGCATTGAAGAACCCGCCATGCACAGGCTCTGCCGTGTTTCCTGCGAGGTCCTCGGTCTCATATCGTTCTTTACCGTGGGCAGGGACGAGGTAAAGGCATGGACGGTCGGAAAGGGCACGGGCGCGCACAGGGCTGCGGGCAGGATTCATTCGGATATTGAAAGGGGATTCATCCGGGCCGAGGTGGTGAGTTATGATGACTTCATATCATCCGGAGGAGACATGGTGAGGGCGCGTGAAAGAGGGCTCGTGCGGCTTGAGGGCAAGACATATGAGATCAGGGACGGTGATATCATAAATTTCAAATTCAATGTATAGTACCCCTGTCAAGCCGGATGTTAACCTTAACCTTAATGTTGCACAAGCCGGCAGGGGAGTTCGCAGGCGATGTTTTTATGCCGCTGTAAGGTTTATGTTGCATAAGCGGTGTTTTTATACAACCGCAAGGTATGCCGGAAGCATAATGGAAGAAGAGGACCCGGATAAGTGATTCATCGTGTAACTCCCCCGGCCGGTCTGCCGGATAACCGCGGGAAACATAAAAGTTACGGGATGCTGATCGACCTCGACAGGTGTATCGGATGCCATGCATGCCAGGTAACGTGCAAGGCGGAGCATGATATTCCGTTCGGGACATTCCGCTGTACTGTCCGGACATTTCAGTCCGGCCGTTATCCGGATATCAGGAAACTCTTCATCCCCTGTATCTGCAACCAGTGTGATAATGCACCGTGTATTGATGCATGTGAAGAAAAAGACGCCATCATCAAAACCGGTGAAGGCGTGGTATTGATAAACACGGAGAGGTGCCCTGAAGGCATAGACTGCAAAAAATGTTACGAGTTCTGTCCGCATGATGCGATAGATATAAATCCGTTTACCGGCAGGCCTGAAAAATGCGATTTCTGCTACGGCAGACTGCAGAGGGGTGAAGAGCCCGTGTGTGTCAAAAGCTGCATGGGAAAGGCGATCATCTTCGGTGACATGAATGACGAAGACAGCGCCATAGCAGCTCTTCTGAAAAGAAGAAAGGTTAAGGTGCGCAACCCGGAGCACGAAACAGAGCCCCGTGTGTTTTACCTCCTGAACCGGGACGCCGGCAGCCGCCTGCCTGTCGGGGATTATGAAATCCCGGCGGGAAATGTCCCGCAGGCGGAAATCACCGGGGGACGGGAACGGTCTGATGCAGGTTCGCGGGAGGGCCGTGCCGGGGCGGAGAACGGGAAACTGGTCCATACAGCGGACGCTATGTGTCCCTCTGAGTGCGGCATATCCGTGCTGGTGCAGGACGGCGCGGCCGTTAAGATATACGGCAACCCCCGCGCCCTTGTAAACAACGGTGCCCTCTGCGCAAAGGGTGCCGCCGGTCTACAGCTCACCTATTCGCCCCACAGGATAAAGACACCGCTTAAAAGGGCCGGTGAAAGGGGAGAAGACAGGTGGGAACCCGTCACGTGGGAAGAGGCGCTTGATTATACGGCGCGGAAGCTGACCGGGATAAAGCTGAGGCACGGTCCCGAGGCGGTGTTCCTGGACACCGGCGACATGACCGACGGCATTGCATACGAGCGGCTTTTCCGCGCATTCGGCACGCCGAACATTTACAGCCACGGATGCATCTGCGACCCCAACCGCAGGTGGGGCCACTACCTGATGACAGGGGACACGAGGCCGCTTCCGGATGTCCAGAGGCCGGTGCTTACGAGAAACGACAGGGGAGAGCCCTGCCTCTCGCACGTCCATGATGCAAGGCTCGTTCTGCATATCGGGGTGAATCCGTTCGTGGCGACAAGGTTCAATTACGTGTCGGCCGGCATTCCGGCGGCGCGGGCGGAAAACAACTGCAAGTATATTGTGGTGGACCCTTCCTGCACCAGTTCCGCCGCGCTTGCGGACATGTGGCTCCGTATAATACCCGGGACAGACGCGGACCTGCTCGCTGCGATGCTGTACTTCATTATTAAGAACGATTCGTTGCATTATGCGTCCCGGCGGTATATAGACCACGATTTCATTGAAAACCACACCGTGGGATGGCCGGGGTTCCGCGATGCCTTTCTTTCCTGGACAGGGAAGAAGGACCCTGCCAACAACCTTCATTATTTCACCCCCGAATGGGCGGAGGAAAAGACGGGCATCCCCGCCGCCGACATAGAGAAGGTATCTCACATGTTCGGGATCACAAAACCCGCATCAATAGAAGTGGGAATGCACGGCGCCTCGCATCATACAAACGGCGACGTGACGTCAATACTCATGACCGCACTCTGCCTGATAACCGGAAATATCGACAGGCCCGGAGGCCTGGTGCTGACAGGCACCCACAAGCCGAAAAAAGGCGGTATGACCGCAGGCATGGAATTCCTCGAAAGAACGGTGACAAGGCGGGTAAACGGCAGGGATGCGCGGGGCAGGCTTTCCGAACTCCATAAAGACCGTTACGGCGATTATCCCGCCGCTGTGTGGGGAGTGCTGACCGACCTGCCCACTGCAATGAGACAGGGTGTCAGGCTGAAACACGGCCCGTTCAGGGATTACAGTTATCCTGTTAAGGCATTTATAACGAGGGGGGGGAATCCGGTTGTCACGGCGGGCAGCACGCCTGACTGGACGGACGCCCTGACTTCCCGGGACGAGACGGGGGAGTACCGTGTCGAGCTGGCGGTTTGCATTGACACGCATATAACAGTAACAGGCAGGTACGCGGATATTATATTCCCCGAGGCGGGTTTCCTCGAGAGGATGGGGCTGAACAGCGTGTACACGGTAAGCCCTGAAATAGCCCTGAGGGACAGGGTCATAGAACCGCTGCATGAATCGAAGACGCCTTACGATTTCATGATCCTTCTGTCGGAGGCACTTGCGAGAAACGGGGATCCCGATGTCAGGACCGTGGACTTCAGCGGCAGGTACAAAGACGAGGAGGACTTTATAAACGAGCAACTGTCGGAGACCCCGGGGCTTTACAATGTCGGCGAACCCCTGCCGTATCCCGGCCTTCCCGAGGGCTGCCTGATAACCGGTGCGCCGGACAATCCCGTGGCGGTTCTGGGTGACAGGGTTGTAAGAGAGGGCCGGCCCCTTACCGTCGAGTGGCTCAGGAACAATCACGGCGTGGCGGTGTGGCCGGCCGGTTATTACCGCTACAGGAACTCCGGCGGCTCCCCCTCGGGGGTATGCCCTGAGACGCCTTCGGGCAAGTTCGAGTTCAGATTCGGCTTTGTAGAAGAGATCAACAGGAAGTTCGGAACCGGCTATCCCGTGACCTTTTACTGGGACTCCTGCAAATGGAATCCGAAAAATCCACTGTTCAGAGAGATTGCCGTGGAATATCCATTCCAGCTCATAAGCGGAAGGGTGCATCATTCCATGACCATGACCGTGGTCTGCCCTTATCTTGCGGAAACGGGTACCGAGTGCATGGAGCCGCTGAATGATGATTTCCGGTATTTCATGCCCCCTCTCGGGGATATTCCGAACAAGTCCGGGCTCCGTGATAATGAGGAGACGTTTTTCAGGGCCGGAAGCGTTTCCATCCCCGTATTCGCCGTCAACCGTACGGATGGTGAGAAGCTGCGTCTTGCAACGGGCGATATGATCATCCTTGAAAACCCTCTCGGAAAACGGATTCGGGGGAAGGCCTTTCTGACCGAGGAGATAATGCCCGGCGTGATAAAGGCGCCGTTCGGCCCCGGCGGCCAGAGGGCCCGGGGACTGGGCTTTATCAACAATACGGGTGAATATACCGCCAACATCAATGAACTTCATGACCCTGAGAATTTCAACACGATCACCGGCACCCCCGGTTTCGGCGATATCATGGTGAAGGTGATAAAGGTTCAGCCTTGATATTGCATAAACGTGCAGGCGGTATTTTTATGCAACATAAACCTTAATGTTGCACAAGCCGGCATTTTTATGACACTGTAAGGTTAAGGTTATAAGAGCAGTGATTCCGGTTTAACGCAATTGCGGCTGTTTCCGCCTGAATCCGCACCAACCCTTGAAAAAACTCAGCATTATTGATAAATTAAGCTTCAACAATATATTCATGCCGCCGAACCTGCGGCGGGCAAGAGATTATGAGCGAACTTAAAAAATTGAGAGAGAAGATCGACGAGATCGACCTCAGGATACTGGAGCTGTTGAACAAGAGGGCCGAGATCGTCCTTGATGTCGGCAAGGCGAAGAAGAGCAACAACCTGAATATTCATTCTCCGGAGCGGGAGCGTGAGATTCTCAACAGGCTCAGGGAGGCGAATCCAGGCCCGTTTCCGAACAACGCCCTCAAGCTTATCTACGAGGAGATACTTTCAGCCTCGCTTTCCCTGCAGCAGAAGCTGAAGGTGGCTTACCTGGGGCCTTCCGCGACGTTCACCCACCTCGCGGCGTGCAGGCGGTTCGGCTCTTCCACCGAATACCTGCCCGAGAGCACGATAAAGGCGGTATTCGACGCCGTCTACAGGGGCAGGGCCCGGTACGGCGTGGTTCCCGTTGAAAATTCCACCGAGGGGGTGGTCAATTACACGCTTGACATGTTCATAGATTCTGACCTGCAGATTGCAGATGAGATAATGCTGGAGATATCGCACAATCTCCTGTCGAAGACCGGGAAAAAGGAAGACATCAGGAAAATCTATACCCATCCACAGCCGAGGGCCCAGTGCAGGGAATGGCTTGAAAAGAACTGCCCGGGCATCCCCATTATCGAGGAGATGAGCACTGCGGCAGCGGCCCGCCGCGCGGCAAAGGACGGCTCCGCGGCTGCTGTTGCAAGCGAGCTTGCCGCTTCCGTCTACAACCTGAAGTTTGTTGAAAAAGGCATCGAGGATTACAAGACGAATTACACCCGCTTTCTTGTAATCGCAAAGGAATCCCCGAAGAGGACGGGCAGGGACAGGACGTCCATCATGTTTTCGGTAAAGGACAAGCCCGGCGCCCTCTACCTGATACTGAGGCCGTTTGCCAGGCACAAGATAAATCTGACAAAAATCGAATCAAGGCCGTCGAAGAGAAAGGCGTGGGAATATATTTTCTTTGTGGACATGGAAGGGCATGTGGAGGACAAGGCAGTCAGGAAGGCCATAAAAGACGTGAAGAAGGAATGTCTGTACTTTAAAGTCCTGGGTTCCTACCCTGCGGCGGAGTAAACCTTGATGTTGCATAAGCCGGCAGGAGAGTCCGGCGTAAAACCTTTATAAAGCGAGCCTCTTGCAAAAGTATGAAAATGTCATTTCGACCGGAGGGAGAAATCTTTCGGCAGCGGTGAGTTACAAAGACCTCTCTCTCCGCTGCAGGTGACAGCGAGACGACTTTTGCAAGAGACTCAAGCGGTAGGATAATTGCAGAGTGTGCAGCGGGCGGAATGAAGTCCTGTTTCCCTTCCCCCTTGACGGGAGAGGGGGGTATTCATCCAGATGATAAACGCTCCTGAACATATAAAAACCATAAAACCCTATTCACCGGGCAAGCCGGTGGAGGAGCTCGAGCGGGAACTCGGGATCACGGGCTCCGTCAAGCTCGCCTCCAACGAAAACCCTGCAGGCCCTTCCCCGCTTGCCGTTAAGGCCATGCGTGAAAGCGCCGCCTCGCTGAACAGGTATCCCGACGGCAGTTGTTATTACCTCAGGGACGCCTTGTCCCGGAAACTCCGTATAAGGCCCGGGGAGTTGATTTTCGGCAACGGCTCCAACGAGATTATCGAGCTGGCGGTCAGGACGTTTCTGAACCCGGGCGACGAGGTGATCTCGGCGCATCCGTCCTTTGCCGTCTATTCGACGATAGTACAGGCCGCAAGAGGTGAGAACATAATCATTCCGCTTAAAGACATGCGGCACGACCTTGAGGCAATGGCCTCGGCGATAACGGACAGGACGAAGATCATTTTCATAGCGAATCCCAACAACCCCACTGGCACCATCAATACACGGGCTGAGATGGATTCATTCATGAAGAGGGTTCCCCGCAATGTCCTTGTGGTCGTTGACGAGGCCTATCACGAATATGTTACCGCCGCGGATTACGCGGACAGCATGAAATACCTGAGACAGGGCAGGGACCTGCTTATCCTCAGGACGTTTTCCAAGATCTACGGCCTGGCCGGTCTCAGGATAGGCTACGGCATCTCAAAGGCCGGAATAACCGCGGAGATGGACAAGGTCAGGCAGCCTTTCAATGTGAATTCACCGGCGCAGAGGGCCGCGGTTGCGGCCCTGGCCGATGCCGGGCACGTGGAAAAGACAAAAAGGATAAACGAGAGAGGAAAGAAATATCTCTACAGGGAACTGTCGGGATTAAAGATAAAGTATGTGCCCACAGAAGCCAATTTTATTTATATGATTCTCAGAAGGAACACAGCCGGCCGGCTGTACAGGGCCCTCCTGAAGGAAGGCGTGATTGTAAGGCCGGCCGGGCCGTCCGGAATACGCGTGACCATAGGCCTGCCGGGGGAAAATAAAAAATTCATAGAGGCATTAAGAAAAATTATACCGGCCTGAAAACCGGGAATTTTCCTGTTGTTTGATTTATAATCAGTATCTGCCGTTTAAATCTTTACATTTACGGGATTGCGCAAACCGGGCAGGCGGCCTGCGGGGAAACCTTGTTCAGGGTTAGACGTGTCAGCTTCTGTCTTTTACGTCCGCTGGCAACGGACACGCCCCGCATGGAGTTGATAAGATGCAGGTTCACCTTAATGTTGCATAAACGTGCAGGGGAGTCTGCTCCGCCACCGGTATTTTATGCAACTGCAAGGTTTATAAACAGTGTCGTATTACAATTACCTGAATAAAATATATCGGAGGGGGTTGTCATGGATATTATCGTACTGAAACCGAAAGTCACGGCAAAGGAACTTCGCCATATTGTCAGGAAACTCGAGAGCATGGGTTTCAAGGCAAATATCTCCAAGGGCACCGAGAGAACGGTCATCGGTGTTATCGGCGATACATCAAAGATCACCGAGGATGAGAGCAACGCCTTTGCCTCAATGGCCGGCGTGGAGACGATACACAGGATCATCCAGCCGTTCAAGCTTGCAAGCAGGGACTTCAAGTCCGGCGATACCGTTTTCAGGGTCGGCAGGCAGACGATAGGAGGCAGGAAGATACAGGTGATAGCAGGCCCCTGCGCTGTTGAAAACCTGCCCACGCTCCTGACAATAGCCCGTGAGGTCAAGAAGGCCGGGGCATCGTTCATAAGGGGAGGGGCGTTCAAGCCGAGGACATCCCCGTACAGCTTCCAGGGTCTGGGAGAGGAAGGCCTGAAGTATCTTGCGGAGGCGCGCAGGGAAACAGGCCTGCCCGTTGTCACCGAGGTCATGGACCCGCGGGATATCGACGTTGTCCTGAAATACGCTGATGTGATCCAGGTGGGGGCGAGAAACATGCAGAACTTCAGGCTCCTTCAGGCCATCGGCGCCCATGACAAGCCCATTGTCCTGAAGAGGGGGCTCTCCGCAACCATAAAGGACCTTCTCATGGCCGCCGAGTATATCATGGCGCAGGGCAACAACAGGATCATGCTGTGCGAGAGGGGGATACGCACGTTCGAGACCGCCACGAGAAACACCCTTGATCTGAACGCGGTGCCTGTGCTGAAAAAGCTCTCGCACCTTCCGGTCATCGTTGATCCCAGCCACGGCGCCGGCCAGTGGAATCTTGTGGCCCCGATGGCAAAGGCCGCTGTTGCAGCGGGTGCGGACGGCCTGATTATCGAGGTGCATTCAAGGCCTGAAGAGGCGTTGTCGGACGGCGAGCAGTCGCTGAAACCCGAGAAATTCAAAACCCTGATGAAGGAACTGAAGGCCGTTGCAAGGGCAGTGGGAAGGACGCTGTAGGAAACCTTAATGTTGCATAAGCCGGCAGGGGAGTCCGCCGTAAAACCTTTATAAAGCGATGGGATATCGGAAATATGTCTTTATTGCAGGACGTAACGGAGAGTGAAATTCCAAAGGATGTCGATAAGCCGTGCGGAATACTCTCCAAGGTATCGCGGATAAAGCTTTTCCGCCGGACTCTCCTGCCCACGGGCGGCATTTTTATGCCACTGTAAGGGAAACTCTCAACGGATATATGGTTATGAACTTTAAAAATATTGCAATTATCGGCGTCGGGCTTATCGGGAGCTCTTTTGCCCTGTCGCTGAAGGCGCGCGGCTTCAGCGGCAGGATCACCGGCATAGGGAGAAATGAAGACAACCTGCTCAGGGCAGAGGAGATGGGAATAATAGACGCGCATACCACGGTTCATGCAGAGGGGGTCAGGAATGCAGACCTCGTACTGCTGGCCTCTCCGGTGGGCAGGTTTGAGCAGATTATCAATGATGTAAGGCATGAGCTGAAGGCCGGCGCCATAGTCACGGATGTAGGCAGTGTGAAGGCCGGGGTCATAAGGATACTCGAACCCCTGATGCCCCCTGGCGTGAACTTCGTGGGCGGTCATCCCATTGCCGGCAAGGAGTGCTCCGGCATAGACGCCGCCACCGCCGATCTCTTTACCGGTGCAAGGTGCATTATCACACCGAGCCCCCGTACGGACAGGGAGGCGCTGGATACCGTGGTCGGCATGTGGGAGGAGATAGGAAGCAGGACGCTGCTCATGAACCCCGAGGAGCACGATCTCATATTTGCCGCAGTAAGCCACCTGCCGCATGTGGTTGCCTATGCGCTGGTCAATACAATCATTGATGTGGATGGGGGCATCCTCCATCACGGCGGCAACGGGCTCAGGGACATGACGAGGATCGCACTGAGTCCCGCAGAGCTGTGGCGGGATATATGCATCTACAACAGGGAGGAGATACTCGGCATCCTCAGGAAATTTTCGTCTTACATGTCACGGATAATAAAACTCATGGAAGAAACGGACTGGTCGGGCCTTGAAAAGGAATTCGCCAGGGCAAAAGAGGCAAGACGGAGCATTGAACCGGATCAGCATAAAAAATAGGGGCCCTCTCCGCGGAGAGCTGAACGCGCCCCCGGACAAATCGATTTCACACCGTGCCGTTATACTCTCCTGCCTTGCCGGGGGCCGGAGCGTCATTCATAATTTTCTTGCGGCAGAGGACCCGTTAAGGACTCTTGATGCCTTCAGGCGCATGGGGGTTGATATCCGTGCCGGGCAGCGGGCGGGCGAGATAATAATCGGGGGCCGGGGGCTGCGGGGCCTGAAGGCGCCCGGCGGAGCCATAGACTGCGGCAATTCAGGCACCACGATGAGGCTTTTAAGCGGAGTGCTTGCGGCCCAGCCCTTTACCAGCACCCTTACGGGGGATGCGTCCCTGAGCCGCAGGCCCATGCAGAGGATCATCACTCCGCTGCAGGAGATGGGCGCGCGCATAACGTCTGAAAAAGGCGGCTACCCACCGCTGAAAATCACGGGCGGCGGACTGAGGCCCATTCACTACCGTTCACCTGTGGCAAGCGCACAGGTCAAGTCAGCCGTGCTGCTCGCCGGTCTGTTCTGTGACGGCATCACCACTGTAAGCGAGCCTGCAAGATCAAGGGACCACACGGAACGTATGCTCAGTGCATGCGGGGTTGATATACGTGTAAATGGCAATGATGTAAGCGTCAGGGGGCCGGCGGCGCTGAGACCGCTGCATATGACAGTGCCGGGCGACCTGTCGTCCGCGGCTTTCTTTATGGTCGGGGGGCTCATTGTGGCCGGTTCGGAGATAACGGTGAAAAACACGGGGATAAATCCGACAAGGGCTGGAATAATAGATATTCTGAAAATGATGGGCGCTGACATAAGGCTTGAAAACGAGCGGGAGGTCTCGGGGGAGCCCGTGGCGGACATACATGTCAGGCATTCGGATCTGGCGGGTGTTGAAATCGGCGGAGACCTCGTTGTCAGGGCAATCGATGAATTCCCGGTGCTGTGCGTTGCAGCGGCAAAGGCCCGTGGAGAGACCGTAATAACCGGGGCGCGGGAACTGAGGGTCAAGGAGTCGGACAGGATAGCCTCGATGGCCGCGGAACTGCGGAAGATGGGCGTGGCGGTGGAAGAGCTTGAGGACGGCCTCGTTATCGAAGGGCGGGAGGAACTGGTTCCCGCTGATATTGAAAGCCACGGCGACCACAGGATTGCCATGTCGATGATAATTGCGGGGCTCACCGCGGACGAGGAGACGACCGTCAGGGACACGGAATGCGTGAATACATCATTCCCCGGCTTCATGGAAATACTGGAGGGCCTGCTGCCTGCATGAGCCTGTGTATAACGGTTCCGCAACCGGGGGGTGTCTTAAGCTTAACCTTAACCTTAATGTTGCATAAGCCGGCTGTGGAGTCCGGCGTAAAACCTTTATAAAGCGACGGGAAATCGGAAAAAGGTTGATATGGATATCAATGACATAATAAAAATCGGAAAAAGGCTGAAAAAGGAAATACCCCTGCATCTGGACGAGCTGCGCCGGGGTAAATCAGGGGGCAGGGGCGCGGGGGGGGATATCACCCACCCGGTTGACAGGATGGCCGAAGACATTGTCCTTGAAGAAGCCGCGGGTCTCAACATCCCCCTTACGATTGTATCGGAGGAATGCGGTGTCAGGGAAATAAACGGCGGGGGCCCGAGGCTTCTGACCGACCCTGTTGACGGCAGCAAGAACGCGATGACCGGCATAACACTGTACTCCACCTCAATTGCGCTTATAGACGGCGACTGTATAGGCCGTGTTTCCGCCGGCTACGTCCTGAACCTTGTCAGCGGTGATGAATTCTGGGCTGTTAAAGGCAAAGGCGCCTTCATGAACGGCGCACCCGTCAGGACACAGCAGGATACGGGGCTTAAAGTAATCAACTATGAAACACAGACCCCGCGCCTGGATATCCCGGCCATCATGCCGCTTCTTGCGCTGTTCAACAGGACGAGATGTCTCGGCTCCACCGCCCTGGACATGGCGTTCCTGTCGCAGGGCGCCGTCAGTGTGCTTGTTATCCCTTCGCCGTCAAGGAGCTTTGATTTTGCGGCGGGATACCTGCTGATAAAAGAAGCGGGCGGGATTGTCACTGATACAAGCGGGCGGAAAATAGAGGATGTTGAAATCGGAGTCAGGAGGGCGACCCCTCTTCTTGCCTCTGCAAATGAGGAAATCCACAGAAAGGCTCTCCGCGTTTTAAGGGCAGCCGGGGACAGACCGGCGACCTGACGGATTACGGCATGCTGACGTTTATGTCGTAGCTCCCGACCGAGGTCTTGTCGGCAATGCCCTGCTTCCACAGGAGGTCTATCACTTTCGCCTTCGACTGCCTCGGGACCATGAGGATCAGTTTTGCACCGAGACCCGAAAGCGTTTTCCACTCCCCGGCCTTTTCACTCGTGATGCTGCCCTCTGTTTCGACCTCCATGATTGCAAGCACCATCCCGTGGCTGCCGAGGATCAGGTCGGGATAACATCCCTTGAAGCCGTTTTTCTTTTCATCCCCGTGATTCGCCCTGATGTCGTCATAGTCCCTTGAGAGCCTGTCCTTGAGATAAGAGACCATCCAGTCATGAATCAGTTTTTCGTTTTTCATTGTCTCCGGTTTTTATTTTATAACATTCACAGGAAATTTAAAACAGAAAAAAACCGCACCTGCACGCAGGAGGTGTTTCTACGCAACCGTAAGGTTATGATATATTTTATAAGATGGACATCGAAAACAAGAGGCAACTGAATGAAAAGAAATTTGCAAACTGGGAGAATTTGCCACATGGTGGGAGAAGGTACTGTCTTGAGATAAAAGGAAGACATGGGGTACAGGAGTCTGCCGGGAAACCTTTATAAAGCGATTGGATATCTGAATATGTTATTGTTGCAGGAAGTAACGGAAAGTGAAGTTCAAAAAGACGTCGATATGCCGTGCGTAATATTTCCTGAAGGTATCGCGGATAAAGCTTCCCCGGCAGACTCCTGTGCACGTTTATGCAACATTAAGTTAAAGTATACTTGTTCCCGTACCCCCTCGGTGTAACCATGCGCCCGTTCCAGGTGAACGTGCGGGAGTTTCCGATTACCACGGTGCTCTGCATGTCGATTTCATCAACCGGCAAATCTTTTAAAGCGGTGATTATTATCCCCTCATTCCCTCTTGAAGCCGCCCTGACTATCCCTGCCGGTGTCCGGGGCGGTCTGAACCTGAGGACAATGTCCCTTGCCCGGTTGATCTGGGACTGCCTTGCCCTGCTTTTCGGGTTGTATATCACTATTACAAAGTCGGCGGATGCCGCCGCCTCGATCCTTTTCTCTATCACCTCCCACGGTGTCAGAAGGTCGCTCAGGCTTACGGCTGCAAAGTCATGCATGAGCGGGGCCCCAAGCAGAGCGGCGCACGCGCTGAGCGCCGGAACACCGGGGATGATCTCGATATCCGGTGTCAGCCCGCAACTCTCCTTCAGTATCTCAAACACCAGGCCGGCCATCGCGTATATCCCCGGATCGCCGCTGCAGACGACGGCGACCCTCCTGCCGCTCCTGGCAAGTTCCACGGCCCTCGTGCATCTTTCGACCTCCTGCCGCATACCGGAGGACAGCACCTCCTTATCCCCGGTCAGTTTATCAATAAGGTCGAGGTATGTCCTGTAGCCCACGATTACATCCGCCCCCCGGATCGCCTTCTCCGCGGCGGGAGTCAGGTGTTCGCGGCCTCCGGGTCCTATTCCTACAACGTAAATTCTGCCTGTGCTATTGCTAATGTCACGTTCCCCCTTTTCCTTTTAGGTGTAATGAGAGTGCAGTTATCCGACAGCTTCGCCGCCGACAGGAGGGCAGCGGGCTCGGCCACCGCAGCGGCCCCTGTGGCGCTCCTGACGGATGCGGATTCCGCAATATTGTATTTCAGTGCGGCATTATTCAGGTCACCGCTTGAGAAGAACTCGATGTCCAGCCCGCTATTGCGGGCAAAGTCCAGCAGTCCCTTTTCGTCCTTTTTCAGGTCGATGCTCGCAATACGCTTTACAGAGCGGACGGACAGTCCCTCCTCCAGGAACACGCCCTCGAATGCTTCCCGGATTTCGCTCTCCGGTGTTCCGCGGTTGCATCCGATGCCTGCAACGAGATTTCCGGGTCTCAGGAAGAGTGCCCGGGAATCAATGAGCCTGTGCGATATTACGATATCCGCTTCTTCCGGTGAATCGACGGGGACGAATTCCCGGGGGAGCCCGCCCGTGCCGACCGGATATTCCGTGTTTACGCGTATCGCTTCCCCGCGCAGGATTCCCGCGCTTATTTTCCTGAGTTTCCCGAAGTCCTCCACGTGGAGATTCCTCTCCATCGCCCACAGGTCCGTGGAGAGTCTCCCCTGCACGTCGGATGCCGTTGTTATCACCGCCTGCGCGCCGATATGGCCGGCGATCCGCCTTGCAAGCTCATTGGCCCCGCCGATATGGCCGCTCAGGAGGCTGATTGCATAGGAGCCGTTTTCATCAAGGACAACGACTGCGGGGTCGGTTGCCTTGTGCTTCAGCAGGGGGGCCGCAGCACGCACCACGATGCCTGCGGCCATGATGCAGATAATATTCCCCGAAGCTTCCCATCTCTCGGCGAATATGCCTGAATTGAATTTCAGCACCTCCGCACCGGGATACAGTCCTGCAATCCTGCCGGCGAGTTTACGTCCGTTGCCGGTTATATAAAATATGCTTGTTTGACTTTTCGGCATTGCCTGCCCTGCAACCGGCTGCACCCCGCCCGTTTTTGCAACATTACCCTTACAGTGGCATAAACGTGCCGCCGCAGGGCAAGGTGGTCTGCCGGAAAAGCTTTATCCGCCGGACTCCCCTGCCGGCTTATGCAACATTAAGGTTAAGGTTAAACAAATAAGCTTATCTCCTGTATCCATGCCTGAAGTCCTTGTGATAGAGCCTTGACTCTTTCCCCAGCGGCGTCCCGGATGCCCTGAGCGCATCTCCCACGTAGATCAGCGCCGTCTTTTTGATGCCCGCCTCTTTCACAAGTGAGGCAATGTCCTTAAGTGTGCCCCTTATGATCCTCTCTTCGGGCCACGATACCTTCTCGATCACCACCACGGGCGTGTCTTCCGCATAACCCTTGAGCAGGGCCTCCGTGACCCTTTCCATCATACCGATACTCAGGAAGATCACCATTGAGGCCCCGTGCCTCGCGAGCGCGGCGAGCTTCTCCTTCTCCGGCACGGGCGTCCTGCCTTCAATGCGCGTGAATATGACAGTCTGGCTGACCTCGGGAATGGTAAGTTCCTGCCCGAGAGCAGCGGCTCCCGCCATGGCGGAGGACACCCCCGGCACCACCTCATAAGGGATGCCCAGTTCACGGAGCCGCTCTATCTGCTCTGATATGGCCCCGTAAAGACACGGGTCTCCCGTGTGCAGCCTTACAGTGCGTTTACCCGTTTCAAACGATTTCCTGATAAGGCTTATAATCTCATCCAGCGTCATGCCCGCTGAATCATGCAGCGAGGCGCTGAGACCCTCAAGCAGGGCCGGGTTCACGAGGCTGCCGGCATAGATGACAACATCCGCGCTGTCAAGGAGCCTCCTGCCCTTGAGGGTAATCAGCCCGGGGTCCCCCGCACCCGCGCCTATGAAATATACCCTGTTTTTTTCAGTGTCCATTTTTCAGTCTCCCGGATATGTATTCCTCCAGATGCCCGATTGCGGAGAGTATCGCGGGTGTCTGCGGGAGTTTGCCGGCTATCCTGCCTGTATATCCCCTTTCGCGAAGCATGCGCAGGGATATGTCGAAATTCATCCCGTAAATCCACGAGAGCTTCATGAGTTTAAAGTCATTCACCGTCTTCAGGTTCACATATGAGGCGATTTTCCCCTCTGACAGGCAGGAGAGTATGCCGGGTGAATATTCCGGAGTATCCGGCAAACCGTACGCCACGGCGGACGCCCTCTCATCCTCAGGGCTTTCATAGTATTCTATGAATACCCTGAATATATCCAGTTTGTCCGCGTCCCTGACCATTTTCAGGAAAAAGGCCGTCCGGTCATCGACCGTGTCGGGGATTGCAAATGCATTGTGGAACTTTACCGTCAGAATAATCAGGTCCCTCTCATCCGCCGGGAGACCGGCAAGCGCGTTTTCCTCCGCCAGGACCTTTGCCCCGAGATGCCCGTGGTTGGTGGAGACGGCGTCCCTGAAGGTCCTGTAACGGGCGTATTGCGGAAACCTTCCCACATCATGGAATAGGGCCGTTGCCTCTGCCAGCCGTTTTTCATCGGCCCCCGGCGCCACCTCATCCGCTATCCTGACGATATTTCCGCAGACATTCCGGGTATGCTCCACCTTGAGCAGTATGTTTTTCTGATCCTCTTCACTGGATGAATAAAACGACTTCGTATAAGCGGAAAACCATTCCTTGAGACGTGTCAGATCATTTGCGGTCATTTCCTCTCTCCTGTGATAATAAACACCGGGTTTAACGCGGTCAGGTGTCTTTTGCCGTCGATGATTCTGGACCTTGAGACTGAAACCTGTGATACCTCCGTGCTGAAGCCGTTTCTCTCAAGGCTCCGGACGGCGTCGTTTAATGTATCTATTGTAGCCGCATTGATGACGATAATTCCCGATTTCATCTTTCCGGCAAGCATATCCGCCGTCGGGCCGAGCTTCCCCGAACTGCCGCCCACGAACACCCTGTCCGGCGCGGGCAGGTCCTCCAGCGCACCGGGCGCCTCGCCGTGGACGATCTCCATATTGGCGGTTCCGAACCTGTCCCTGTTTTCATTCATGCGGCTTATCTGTCCGCGGTTTTTTTCGACGGCGAAGACCCGCAGGCCGGGACACATTCTTGCGGCCTCAATGGATACGGAACCTGAGCCGGCCCCGATATCCCAGAGCACCCCCCTGCGCGGGAGTCTCAACCTGTGTATTGCAACCGCCCTTACCTCGTCTTTTGTAATCATGCCCCCGGCGTGCGCGATATCCGTTTCCCTGAGGCCGAACGCCGGGTTCGGCAATGCGTCCGTCCCCGCGCCGTCGCCCCTGCGGATGATGATTACAACATTGGGATGTTCAAATGACATGTGCGATATGTCCTCCGGGGTCCCCCGCGTGATTCTCTCATCAGGATAGCCGAGTCTTTCGCACACATGGATTGTCAGGTCAGGCGCTCGTGACTTCGTTATCACCTTTGCGATCTTCACGGGATTATTTTCCCCGTCGGTGAGGATTGCAATCCTCTCATACTGCCGGACGAGCACGGGAAGCTCCGTGATTTCATATTCCGGCCTTCTTCTCTTTGCCGGGTCCGGGCCTCCGTGAAGGCTCATGAGCAGGGCATTGTTCGAGTGCTCGCGTATCCGGGCAAATGCCGCCTGGACGCTCGACACGTCGGGATACACCTCCACGGCGTCCCCGCCGAATCTCTCGACGATCAGCCGCCCGATGCCGAAAAACATGGGGTCGCCGGCGGCCAGCAGCGAGAGCCTCTTTTTCCGGTGGTTGTCACCGATATATTCAAGGGTCTCGTAGACACTGCCGTGCACGAGGATCCGGTCCTTCACCTCACCGTATTCCCTGTAGCCCCTGAAAACCTCGAGCAGCCTGCTGCTGGCAAGCACAACGTCCGAGTCCAGCACGACATCCGATGCCTTTCCGTCGAGCGGCCTGAAGCCTATTCCTATGATGCAGATCCTGTTCATTCTGAAAACCTTTTATTATACCTTACGGTTGATTTTTATATCGTGGCATTTGCAGGCGAGGGCCACGAGTTCATCAAGACCCCATGTGCCCTGGTCGGTCAGCCGTGCGGCCTGTTCCCGGGGTATTGCCTCAAGCCCGAGGTGTGCGCCGCTGATCGCACCGGCCATTGCAGCGGTTGTATCCACGTCCCCGCCTGCTGCAATGGCTGTGCATATGGTCTCCATGTAATCCTCCGGCGTCCTGAGAAACGAGTACAGGCTCCACAGTACACTGCCTGTGACAAAAGGCGAGATTCCCTGCCACTGTTCGGCATAGCCGGGCGGCAACCCCGCCCTTGAAATATAATGTACGGCCTCCGGGGGGGGCAGTGCCAGCCACTCCGTCAGCCTGTGAATGTTTTCAGCAACGGAATGCTCTATGGCGGATGTCCATTCAGCGAGGCGTGCAAGAAAGGCGGTTGCATCAATGGATTCGTGCCGGAGGGCCAGCGCGACCGCTCCCGCAACAGCAACCGCGCCGGCGGAGCACCGCCTGTCACGATGGGTGATTCTGCCCTGGTCGTGCGCCGCCCGGATCAGTTGCTGCGGACTGTCGAAGAAGAGCAGGCCGACCGGTCCCGCCCGCATTGCGCTGCCGTTGCCCGCGGAAGGCGGGGGCGTTCCCGCCTCCTGCCAGGGTATGCCCTGTGCAAGACGCCGGGCCGCCTCTTCAGTAGCCCGGCCGCACCCTACAATGCGTCTCTCGGAGAATATGGCCGCTATGCGGGCCGCGTAGTCCCGGAGATCGAACCCCCCGCATCCGGCATAGCTCTGTAAGAGTTCCCGGGCCAACTGGGAATCGTCCGTGTACTGGCCGAAAGGAAAACCGGCGCGGCCGTATTCCGCCGTCCGGCCCTTCCCCCGTATCTCACCCGCATACTGCCTGCACGTTTCAGGGGGATATCCTTCAACGGGGAAACCCCATGCATCCCCGAGGCACTGGCCGACCAGGCAACCGGCAAACTGTTCTTTACGGGGTATCATCATTTCCAACTCATGTTACCATATAACACCCCGGGATTGCCCGTCCGGCGGGGTTTCACAACGTCCGTAAAGGCCGGAAGAGTTGCCGATTCCGCGGGCGATGGTGTACCATTAACCTTGATGTTGCATAAGCGGGCAGGGGAGTCCGCCGGAAAACCTCCGCCGCCCTCCCCTGCCCGCCGCCGGTATTTCATGCCACTGTAAGGTTAACTCTGATGTTGGGTGAAGGAGCAGAGGGAGGGAAGGAGGAATAAATTGATTTCAGAGCTCAGATACAATGAACAGGGTCTCATACCCGCTGTAGTGCAGGATGCAGACACAGGTGAAGTCCTGATGCTGGCGTACATGAATGAAACCTCGCTGAGAAAGACCATTGAAACAGGCAGGACCCATTTCTGGAGCAGGTCGAGACGGAAACTCTGGATGAAGGGGGAGACCTCCGGCAATGTCCAGAATGTCAGGGAGATTCTCTATGACTGCGATGAAGATACGCTTCTTGTAAAGGTCAAACAGGCAGGGGCGGGCGCCTGTCATACAGGCAACAGGACGTGCTTTTACAGGCGACTGCATAAGGCTTAACCTTAATGTTGCATAAGCCGGCTGTGGAGTCCGCCGTAAAACCTTTATAAAGTATAAAGCGGGGCTCTTGCAAAAGTCCTCCGTCCGTCACCTCGAACGGAGAGAGAGGTCTTATACCTGCATCGATACCGAAAGATTTCTCCCTCCGGTCGAAATGACATATACGGGCATTTTCACACTTTTGCAAGAGGCTCAGGCGATGGGATATGTCCCTGTTGCAGGACTTAACGGAGAGTGAAGTTCAAAAAGACGGCAATATGCCGTGCGGGATATGTCCCGGAGGTATCGCGGATAAAGCTTTTCCGGCGGACTCCACAGCCCGCAGGCGATGTTTTTTATGCCACTGTAAGGTTAATTTCAATGTTTTAATGCAACTGTAAGGTAGACGTGCAGAGGAGGAGTCCGCCGGATGAGGCTGGGGGAAAGAGGCGAAGGGCTTGCCGCGGATTTTCTGAAAAAGAAAAACTACCGGATAATCACGCAGAACTACAGGACACCCGTCGGCGAGATCGACATTATTGCCCGCGACGGCGCAACCCTTGTTTTCATAGAAGTCAAGACAAGGGAGAGCCTGGAATACGGGCAGCCGTTTGAAGCGGTGAATACCTTCAAGAGGCGCAGGATTGCAAGGGCCGCCATGCTGTACCTGAAAGGCCTCCGGGGGGGCATACCTCCGTGCAGGTTTGACATAGTGAGCGTTTACCACGGGCGCGGCAGGCCGGAGTTTGAGCTGATCAGGGATGCATTTGAGATGTAACCCTTGATGTTGCATAAAACCGTGCCGGAGGCGGTGTTTTTTTCTTTCGTGTTTTTGTTATACTATCTACCCTGAATGCGGGCCGCTAGCTCAGCTGGTAGAGCAACGCCCTTTTAAGGCGTGGGTCGAAGGTTCGAATCCTTCGCGGCTCACCATCCTGTCCCCATCGTCTAGCCTGGCCTAGGACATCGCCCTTTCAAGGCGGTAACAGGGGTTCAAATCCCCTTGGGGACGCCAGCAATCATTTGACCCCTTTGGCGAGCATGCCAAAGGGGTCTTTGTATACGGGATAAGGATTTCCGTATATGTCATTTCAACCGGAGGGAGAAATCTTTCGGCAGAGGTCAGGTTCATAGAAGCCAAAGGGCGTTCAAGGGTTGGCGAAGTTGCTCTTACCATGAATGAATACAAGACCGCTGAACGCCTCAAAAAGGACCACTGGCGTTATGTGGCATTCAACTGTCTGAGCCAGAGGTGCATTTGAAAATGAAGAGATCACTTGTAATAAACTCTCCAGCCTTTCGAATGGGATTATGCAGTTCAACGATTCATGGATTTTGCATTTCCCTTTCTGTTGTGACCGGCTTATAAGCCTGACACTGCATATCCTTCTTGCTTTCTTTATCAATCTCAATCCGAAATTGCAAGAAACAAGACCTGCCCCCCCGGCTGAAAACCGGGCTGGACAAAGTGCCTGAAATTGCTGTAACATCAATCGGTTGCGAGAGTGGCGGAACCGGCAGACGCGCCGGACTTAGGATCCGGTGGGGCAACCCGTAGGGGTTCAACTCCCCTCTCTCGCACCAGCTTATTTTATCAGTGACCCGGGTTTTACAACTTATACCGGCATTTCAGGTGGAATCTTGTCATAACCTTAATGTTGCATGAACCGGCAGTGGGAAATGCGGCAGGTCACGGGAACCGGTATGAATGTACATGTCACAACAGGCCGGAGGGGTTCTCGTAGTCGCAGGGTCAATAATGACTTCATTAAGCAACAGGGGGGACAGGGTTCACGGAGAGTGAGCGCCCGCCTGTCCGGCCTCTCTGCCGTAGGGGCTCAGTTCCCTCAGTTCCCTTATGATCCCGGGCATTTTTTCAAGTACCAGGTCGATGTCCTCATCCGTGGTATACCTGCTCAGTGAAAACCTGACGGAGCCGTGAATCGCCGTGAAAGGAACGCCCATTGCCCTCAGCACGTGCGAGGGTTCCAGGGAGCCCGATGTGCATGCCGAGCCCGAGGACGCGCATATGTTGAATTCGTTCAGCCGCAGCAGGATGGCCTCGCCTTCGACGTACTCGAAGCTTATATTGAGGGTGTTGGGCAGCCTGTTCTCAGGGTCGCCGTTGGTTCTTGCGCCTGGGCATGTTTCGTGAAGCCCGCGTTCGAGCCTGTCCCTCATTCCCCTTATTCTCGCGCTCTCCACGGGCAGGTGCTCCCGGGCGAGTTCGCACGCCCTGCCGAAGCCCGCAATAGAGGCCACATTCTCGGTGCCGGCCCTCCTGCCCCTTTCCTGGTGCCCGCCGATGATATACGGGGAGAAGCGCGTCCCCCTCCTGACGTAAAGTGCCCCCACGCCCTTTGCGGCATGTATCTTGTGCCCGGACAGAGACATCATGTCAACCGGTATTTTTTTGACATCCACGGGAATCTTTCCGGCTGCCTGGACGGCATCCGTGTGAAAGAAAACCCCTTTGGCTTTTACAATCCCCGCGATTTCGCTTATCGGAAAGATTACGCCGCTTTCATTGTTTGCATACATTATGGAGACCACGGCCGTGTCATCAGTGATTGCCGACTGCAGTTCATCCAGGTCCAGCCTTCCGAGCCTGTCAACGGGCAGGAAGGTCACCCTGTAGCCCTTCCTTGACATGGTCCTGCAGAAGTTCAGTACAGCGGGGTGCTCCACCCTTGTTGTGACGATGTGTCTTTTTTGCGGGCTGGATGCAAGGCAGCTCATGATGGCGGTGTTGTCGCTCTCGGTGCCGCAGCTTGTGAAGATTATCTCTTCCGGCTCGGCGTTGATCAGTGCCGCCACCTGCTCCCTCGCGGTCTCTATTTTTCTGTGCACCTGCCCGCCGAATGTATGCATGCTCGACGGATTGCCGTAGAGTTCGCCGAGATAGGGCAGCATTTCCTCCCTGACTTCATCGGCAACCCTTGTTGTCGCATTGTTGTCCAGGTAGACGACTCTCATGCGGCCTCCACGGAAAGCTCTTCACTCACCAGTTCTTTTAATTTTTTCTCGATGTTCTTCACGGTAACATCCGCCATGAGGCATTCCGCGCACATCCCCCTGAGGGAGACCGTCACCTTGTTGCCCTCCACATCCACCAGTTCCACGTCTCCGCCGTCCGCCTGCAGCAGGGGCCTTATCTCTTTTTCCATGACTTCCTGTATCATCGCTATCTTCTGAATATTCGTGAGTTTCCTCCGCGGCGCCTCCGGCTTTACCGCGACCCTTTCCCCGCGGATTTCCCTGAGAATTTTTTCAATCTCCGGGATGCAGCTTCCACAGCCGCCTCCCGCCTTTGTGAAATTCGTCACATCCTCTGCGGTCTGCAGGTTGTTTTCCCTGATCACGCGCCTGATCTTCTCGTCCGTCACGCCGAAGCATTCACAGACGATATTTCCCTTTTCGGCCTCGGGCTGCTTCTCCCCCCTGTAATTCGCGACGGCGGCCCGGAGCGCTTCCATTCCCATCACCGAGCAGTGCATCTTTTCCCGCGGCAGGCCGCCGAGATAATCCGCTATGTCCTTGTTGGTGATCCTGAGGGCCTCGTCAACGGTCCTGCCTTTTATTAATTCGGTTAATGCGGAGGATGATGCAATGGCGCTTGCGCAGCCGAACGTCCGGAATCTGGCATCGATTATCCTGTCGGTCTTCCTGTCGATCCTGAGGGTCAGTTTCAGGGCGTCTCCGCACACGATGCTTCCCACCTCGCCGACCGCATCGGGATTTTCGATTTCACCGGCGTTCCTGGGATGAAGGAATAGTTCCCTGACTTTTCCGGTATATTCCCACATATGTTTTTTGTATCACAGGCACGTAATCTTGTCAATAATTTCATGTATATGATAAATTAGTTTCAATATTGCCTGAACGCGGCAGGAACTGTCAGGTTGAATTTCAGTTTAACGGAGGGGATGAAGAACATGCCTGTATATGAGTACAAATGCACAAGATGCAACGAAGAGTTCGAGATAATGCAGAAAATCAACGATGACCCTCTTGCCGAGTGCAGCTCGTGCGGGGGGGAACTGAAGAAACTCATAACGAACACCTCGTTCGTCCTCAAAGGCACCGGCTGGTACGTCACGGATTATCCTTCCGCCGACAGGAAAAAGGCCATGGAGGCCGGGAAATCATCATCCACTGATGCGGGTGGTGACGGGAAAAACGGCGGGAAGACCGAGCCCGCAAAAAATTCTCTCAAAGCGGAGACCAATGCCGCAAAATGATTCCCCCGAGACGGGCCCGCATGTCCACGTCCCTTACGACCTGGTGGACAAGTATTTACCCTATATAAGGAAAGAAAGGCTGAACCTCGAGATATACTTCGGTTCGGTAATCTTCGACAGCCTGACGGAGAGGGAGATAACCGGCCTGAAAAACAGGCTTGACTACAATCCTGCCCTGTCGATACATGCGCCGTTCATGGATCTGTCCCCCGGGGCGGTGGACCCCAAAGTGCGGGAGATTACAAAAAAGAGATTCTCCGCTGTAATGGACTTTGCCGAGATTCTCAGGCCGCGCGTGGTTGTTTTCCATTCGGGATACGACAGGTGGAAATACGACAACAGGATCGATATATGGCTGGAAGGGAGTCTCGATACGTGGGGGCCCGTCAACAGGAGGGCCGCTGATATCGGCACGAGGATAGCCATAGAGAACATATTCGAAGACGACCCGGAGCATCTCGGGATACTGATGAAGGAGATGAATTCCGGCAATTTCGGGATATGCTTTGACACCGGGCATTTCAACCTCTTTTCAAGGCTTCCCCTCACCGAGTGGCTCGGGATAATAAAGCCGAATATCGTTGAGGTTCACCTGCATGACAACTCGGGATATGCCGATGAGCATCTCGCCATCGGAGAGGGCAACTTTGATTTCGGGACACTGTTTGAAGAGATTGAGGGAACAGGTTGTGTCTATACAATCGAGGCCCATAATGTAAGGGATGTGAAAAAGAGCCTGAAGAGGCTCAGGGCCTACCTTTGATTGACGCCGGTTCAACCGCCGTTTTCACTTCCACATGCGCTCATCAAGCGTGAAATCACGTGGTTTGCCGGTCTTTATTTTTCTGAATCCCTCATGCGCCGGGTTCAGCATGAGGTTGTATTCCTCCGGAATCACCGCCGAGGGCACGCGCAGTATGGGAGAGGCTTTGCACTGCGCCCACTGCGTTCCTATATCCTTTGTGTAGTCCGGCGGGGGTGATGTTCTCCATACCGGGTCAAGGTCTTTTACGTGGATTTCTGATATTTCCAGGGAATCCGGAATATCCACGGGGATTGCGACAAGGGATTTGGCGAGATTTATATCTCTCCCCGTAAAATGCACGAACAGCTCCAGCGCCGCCAGCGAAAGGGTTTCACTGACGTAGACCACAGGGGTCCCCCTCTGGTTCCAGCGGCCTCCGCCGAGGCGCGCCCCTTCTCCGGTAAAGGCGTCGGACAGGCGTTTCCTGCGGATGAGCCGCCATGCCCTCCTCACGAAATGACACCGTAGTCAATACGCACCAGCAGTTCCTCCACCTCGCGCGCACCGGCATCGGTCTGAAGCATGTCAAAGGGAAGGCGGCCGCCGAGGCCGTACTGCGGGCTTTTAAGCCACCGGAGCGCCTCGTCCCTGTCTTCAAATACATCCTCGGCAAGCGCCATGATCCTTGCAAAGCGGTATATCCTGTCGCTTTCCACCGGTGAGAGCCTCTCCGATGCGATATATGCCCCCCTTTTCCCCCGCGGCTTCCCTGCCGCGGTGTCCGTCTTTTTCGCGGGCGCTTTTACTGACTTTTTCCGTCTGCGGGCGATTGTGCGCGGGCTGACACCGATAATCCGCGCGATGACTTCATCAGGGAGATTAAAGGCCTTCTTGATATACGAGACAACTCCCCACGGCAGCCCCTTCTTGATAAGGCCGTCGAAATCCATGCGCCCTGTAACTTTCAGGCCGAGTTCCTTCTCACCGCCCAGTACCGACGTTACGGTAGTCATATTTACCACCTCCATGACATCTGTCTTAAATTATATCAGACAACAGTCATACTGTCAAATCGGCCCGGACTTCAAGCGGAGACTGATGTTGCATAAGCGGCATGAAACATGCTGAGTCATGCGGGCGGGCTCAGGAAGGGTTTCTGCCGATTTCGAGGCCGGGGATGGTCCTGTTAAGTTCTTCCTGGGCGTTTTGCAGCGCCTCTTCGGCGGTCGTTCCGCCGTCTTTCAGATATTGGTGAATATGCCTGACCAGAATTTCCGAAAAGACGGCATAATAGGGGAACTTGGGTCTCGCGCGGTAGTAGTGGTTTTTCAGGTATGTATAGGCGTAATCGAGGGCATCGTTTTCCCCCTTTGCATTCTCTATGACCAGCTTGTGCGCGGGTATTCTGACCGAAGTTTCTCCTTCTCCCGGGAATTGCGGATACAGGGCCTCGTTGAACTGTTTCTCGCTCGTCAAATATTCAATGACCTCCATGGCCGGCTTTGCCCTGCCGCTGTCATAGGCATGCCGTGATACGGCATAGGACCATCCCCCGAGGGTCATCTTGGCGGAGGCCCTTGCAACCCCCTTGAACGGCAGTGGCCCGGACATGACGTTGACCTTGTTCCTCAGGTGCCTGTATTTCCTGTAGTGCTGTATGTTGTAGAAGGCGCGCGGCCAGTGCCTCAGCACGAGAGTCTTTCCGCGCGCAAAGTGCTGCAGGCTCTTTGCCTCGTTATAGTCCAGGACCTCTCCGGGGATTATCCCGTCCCTGAGGAGCCTGCCGAAGAATTCCAGGGCCCTGACGGCCTCGGGGGTATTAACCCTGGGAACGCCGTCTTCCTCGACAATCTCCCCGCCGTTTGCCCACAGTATCTCCATGTAGTTGCACATCAGCCCCTCATAACGCGCGCCTTGGAATACGAAGCCGTCATATTCGTCCCCGTATTTTTCCTTCACCTCGTATAACCATTCGATCAATTCATCCCACGACGAAGGTTCCCTGTCCTTTCCTATAAGCCTGTGAAACAAGTCGACGCGGTACATCAGAAATCCCACGTTCAGGAAGCTGGGGACGATGAAGGTCCGTCTATATGGAGTTGAACGGCCTTTTTTATAGACAAACCTCCCCGTCTCCTGTTCGACACCGAATGTATAGCGGATCTTTGCCTTGTTCCGGTACTGGTCAAGCGGTATTATCCAGCCTTTTTTCACGAAGTAAGGTATCCATATCACATCCAGCTCATAAATGTCGGAGTTGTTTTCACCGCTTTCGATCTGCGCGGTTAAAAGAGAATACACTGTGTTTACATTGACGGGCGGGCAACCGTTTCCGGTCTGTCCGGCTATGCGGCAGTAATTCATGCCCAGGGAAATCCTGAGGTTCTTGTTGCTTTCCGCCAGTTCGTCGTTGATCCTCTGGATTTCGTTTTCAGCGAATTGCCCGTCGCCCATGCCGCTGATTACGATCTCGACCGTGGAGAACACGCCGCTGAAAAACAGGATCGCAAAGAAGAGCAGCGCCCCGGAAAAGAGGGGGTATATGACATGCGGCACCATCTTCAATGACTTGTTGTTGAAATCGTTTATGTAATTGGTGATGACGGCGCTTACCGCCGCGGCTATCGCCTCGGGCAGGAAATCCTGGATATATATCAGGAACCGGTAGGGGGAATGCGAGGACTGGGCGATTATGTGCAGGGACAGTATCACCACAAGCGCAAGGACGAGCAGCCAGTACTGCCATTTGAAGTCGGCCCTGAACCCGCGGATGACTCTTTTCATTTCATTTTTCTCTCACCGGCCCTTCCGCAAGGAAAGGGGAAAGGCGGGGGATGCCTTCCCCGCCGTTTTTGTCACTGCATGCCGAGAACCAGCTTTCCACAAGCTTTTCACTCAGGATATCATAAGGGGAATCGGGAGCATCCGTCAGGAGTACAGCAACTGAATTTTCATGCCGGGGGACATGCAGGTTCATATCCCTTGGGAAAATAAGGCTCCCTGCTTCGTCCAGTGTTTGCGTCATTTGGATTACCGCACCGTCTTCCATGTCGACAGAGAAAATAGCGCCGACAAAGAGCGGCTTGTATGAATCCGTCCGGACATTTATATTCATGATTTTTTCATTCCTTCCCTCCCGGAAGACGATTTTATATGAGTCGCCTTTTTCCAGGCAGACCACCATAGGGGGCCTTCCCATATCCCGGTCATTTACGAACACCTTCACCCCCCCTGTGGCACACCCGTAAAACGACAAAACACATAACATAAAGATTACCATAAACGGTCTTTTCATTTTACTGCTCATCTTTTCCCTCCTTCGGCCTCATGAGCCGGAAATTCATATTTTGCAGTTGCCGGGGGTCATTTCCTGTTGTTGAATGTGCCGGACTCGCACGCCGCCACAAACGCCTCCCCCATGCGTTTCAGTTCTTCCCATTCTTTCCGGATTTTCCGGGCGTCGCTGTCTGAAATCTTTTTATCATCATTGTACGATTGAACTATGGCGTCCAGAGTGTCTGAAAATTCCTTGACAAAACGCTGGATATTCTGGAACACGTCGATATTGATGTCGGATTTGTCGCTGTGAATGTTCCTGACGAAAAACCCCCCGGCGGAGCGGCACAGCCAGTTTATGATTCTTTCATCTTCCGTAACCTCGTAAATCCCGATTATGCGGTCGAGAGGATTCGTGGCGCCGCTTGTCTTTGAACCGTCGGGCAGTTCCGCGACTTCCTCACACCATTTGTAAACCAGCGTGGGTGATACGTTAAGCTCCGCGGCCACCATCTTGACGCCGACTTTTTCTATTACGCTTTTTAAAACCTGGTAAGACAACTCCATTTTTTTCTCCTTCAAATTTCTTTTGATCACCTGCACCCGCAAAATATCCGTGCAGGTGTAACCAGAGAGAAATTCTGCGCTGTTCAATTTACCCTTACAGTCGCATAAAATACCGGCGGCAGGGCAGAGGAACCCGCAGGTTTTACGGCGGACTCTCCTGCCGGCTTATGCAACATTAAGGTTTATTTTCAAGCGAGGCTTCGTCTTATGAAGAAGTATATACGAAAAAATCCGTTTTGGAAATTATAATTTTTCACTGATTTTATAACGACGGCGCCGCGGGCTTGGTGCTTCACAGGAGGCAAACAGCCGGGTGTGAAGGTTGAGGAGACGGGTTCTATGCCGCTCAAGGTGTGAAATCATGAAGCGGACATCGCGAATGCATTGTAAAACCGCACATAGGTGTCATTACGCGATATAAGCTGTTCATGCGTGCCGCTGTCCGTGATCCTGCCCTTGTCGAGAATCACTATCCTGTCCGCGTTCCTGATCGTCGACAGCCTGTGTGCAATGACAATGGTCGTCCTGCCCCTCATCAGTTTTTCAAGCGCCTTCTGAACAGTCGCCTCAGAGACCGAATCAAGCGAGGACGTGGCTTCATCAAGTATCAGGATGGGGGGATTTTTCAGAATCGCCCTTGCTATCGCTATCCTCTGGCGCTGTCCGCCGGAAAGCATGAGGCCTCTTTCACCTATAACGCTGTCATACTGTCCGGGCAGTTCCCTTATGAACTCGTCGGCGTATGCAAGCCTCGCGGCATGGATAATATCGCTCTCCGTTGCGCCTCTCCTGCCGAAGGCGATGTTTTCCCTCACTGTATCATTGAAAAGGATGATGTCCTGGCTTACAATGCCTATGAGTTCCCTTAATGAATGCTGCTCCACGTCGTTGAGGTTTATCCCGTCGATTGTAATGACGCCGTCCGAAGGCCTCCGGAACCTCGGGATCAGGTCCACAAGGGTCGATTTCCCCACGCCGCTCTGGCCCACGATGGCGATGACCTCCCCGTGATTTATATCGAGACTGATGTTCTTCAATACATACGAACTGTTTCCGGGATAGGCAAAGGAGACGTCTCTGAATCTCAGCGCATCCGTGAACCTGTCTATCCTGATGCCGCCCTTTTCTTCCTGCGCGGTGTCAAGCATGGTATCTATCCTCTCCATTGAACCTATCGTCTCCTGCAGGGCGGTATAAGCCTCGCCTATCTTCTTGATCGGGGAAAACGCCATGTAAATCGCCGCGAGCATGGAGGCGAGGTCACCGGGTGACATGGCCCCCCCGGCGATCAGAGTGATGCCGTACCACAGGGCAAAGGCCACGCCCATACCGGTTACAACATCTATAACCAGCTTCGTAAACTCCTTGAGCCTTATCACACGCAGCATTTCCCTGTAGTATCTCTGGTTTTCATTCCTGAACTTCTCTCCCATCACGTCTTCGCGGTTAAAGACCTTGATTATGCGCATACCTTGGATGGCCTCTCCTATCCTGTGTGTAACCAGCGATATCCTTCTCTGGGCGTCCTTCCTCTTCCTTTTCACCCTCTTGCCGAATTTCCTCGTGCTCAGACCGATGAATGGAAGCAGTATCAGGGTCATCAGAGTCAGGTCCCACCGCCTGTAGAATGCGATTCCCAGCAGGAAAACAACGGTGGGGATTTCCATGACAAAGGTTCTCATCACATGGGAGATAAGACCGTTCAGCACTTCCACGTCATTGATTATTCTCGATATAATGACCCCGGATGACTCCCTGTTGAAAAAACCGACCGGCAGTGTCAGGATATGGTTGAACAGCCTGTTTCTCATTTCCCTCATTAATTTCATGCCCGCGGACTTCATCAGGTATGTCTGCCCGAATCCCACCAGCCCTTTTGCAGTAAAAAGCAGGATGATACCCAGGGGGACAAACCTGAGATACTCGTATTTCTTCGCCACCAGTACGTCATCGAGGGCCGGCTTGACGATCCAGGCGATGGAGGCCGTTATCCCGGAGACAAGGAGGCCGAGGACGATACCGCCCAGTATCCTCGGCCAGTAGGGTTTGGTGAGGGCGATTATCTTTCTGAACATGCGCATGAATTATAGTATAAAGGAATATCCGATTATATTAAAGATTCATTCCCGTGTTGGTTCACCTTGCCGTAAAACCTCCGGCTCCCCCTGCCTGCGGGCGGTGTTTTTTATGTTATGCCGCGTAAGGGGGTAGCGTAAAATATTCTGTGTAAATTTGAATAAAAAAAAGAAAGGGTGTATTCTCCATAAGTTTGACTAAAAACTTTTAAAAGGAGGAATACACCCATGCCAGCAAAAGAATTAACGAATTTAAC